>JAGCCY010000298.1 GCA_017651385.1 Lachnospiraceae bacterium | reverse complement strand
AGTACCGAAGTCATTAAGGCTCATGCCAAGAAAGAAAAAAGGACTTCCGCAACCGTAGGAGCCGTTGTGGCAGCGATACTCATGATACCCGTAATAGTATGTATGATAGTAAACCTTGCTGTCGGACATACGTTAAGCTGGTTCTTCATCGTACTTGCATCGATGATGGTGGTCGCATCGCTTGTGATCGTACCGCTTGCTGTTATAAAGAACAAAGGAATGTGGACGGTCCTTTCTTTTACAGGGTCACTTATCATACTGTTTGCGGTGATCAATCTGATGACCGGCGGACACTGGTTCTTTGTGGCATCCACGGCAACGATCTTCGGCCTTGCGGTTTTCTTTATGCCGGTATTGGCTCATGCGATAAAGACAGGTTTCTTTAGCAGGAACAAAGCTCTTTTCGTGATCGGCGCAGATACGATCCTTTACTTTTTAATGATCTTTGCCATAGGTCTTACCGTAAAGCTTCCGGGATATTTCAGATATTCACTTTCGATCTCCGCAGTATGTCTTTTATTTGTATGGCTTGTTATGTTCATTGCAGCATACTTAAAGACAAACAAGCTTGTAAAGGCCGGTCTTATAACCTTCATATCGGGACTTTTTATGGCTACGATCAACAACATAATCGGCATGATATTGGGATACACGGTCACATGGCATGCATTCAGGCCTTTTACACGCGGTTACCTTAACAGTAACATTTACTGGCTTGAATTTATAGCAGGCGCGACAGTCGGTGTGATACTGATCATAGCAGGGCTTTTAAAGAAAAAGGAGGCAAAGTAAGATGAAGATAATAAAGGCAATTGCGGTATTGGGGATTTTAACAATGATATGTACACAGTTTTGCGGCTGCTCGGATATAACGATAAGCGGCACGAGAGACGGCAATTTCAATACAAGCGGATACAACTATACCGATTCGGGTAAATACTCCGTCGGAGGTGCCACGATCTCAGATAAGATTACTTCACTTGATATCAGCTGGATAAACGGAACGATCAAATTAAGTTATCACGACGAAAACACGGTTTCTTTCTCCGAGTCATCGAAAGACAATCTTTCGGATAAGGAAAAAATGAGATACTATGTGGACGGTTCGACACTGCGTATACAGTTCTGCGAATCGGGTTATGCGACCACAAATCCGCCTCAGAAAAACCTTGAGCTTGTGCTTCCGAAGGGTATGGTATTCGAGAATGCTAACTTCGATGTCGTATCCGCAGATTTGAATTTCGGTATACTTGAAGCGGAAAATTTTGATTTTAATACGGTATCGGGTGATGTAAACGGCAGTGAATTGATCGTAGAAAATAAAGTCGATGTAGATGCGGTTTCAGGAAACTTTACACTTACGGATTCCATGAAAGCCGACACATTTAAGTTTGATTCAACCTCAGGTGATGTGTCTGTGGCAAACGCAGAGATCTCAAATGCAGTACACTCAAATACCGTTTCGGGTGTAGTTACGATCTCGCTTTCAAAGATGTGCGATGTAAAGCACAATTCCGTTTCGGGTGATCTGAACTTAAAGGTTCCGAAGGATGCTTCTTTTACCATCGATCATGACGGCGCAAGCGGAGATGTCAACGTCGACATGCCCGCAAAGGTAAGTAAAGGACACTATGTGATAGGAAGCGGCGATTACTCCGTAAACGCAAGCACGGTTTCCGGTGATGTGAATGTAAGCGAGAGATGATAAGCGGTATCAGATCACTACGGTCATTACCATGAATACGGTTAAAAATATGACATTTAAGGCGGTAAACGAAAGTAAGTAGTTGCCGCCTTTTTTCTGTTCTTCTTTAAGATTTCCGTAAAACTTAAAGGTTATAAGGCTTGCCATGCTGGCGATAAGAGTACCGAGCCCGCCCAAGTTTGTGCCGATCACAAGAGCCGCACCGTTATCCGTGAATGCGGAAAGCAGGATGGCTGCGGGTACGTTGCTTATGACCTGTGAAGCTAAGACGGCCGTAAGCGTCACGTTTTTGGATACGACAGCGGTAAGTGTGTCATATATGATGTCGATCCTTCCGAGATTTCCGATCAGCACAAAGAAAAAGCAGAAGGTGAGCAAAAGCGCATAATCAACATTTTTAAAGGCCTTTTTATCCGTAACGAGCATGGTAAGCGTCACGACCGCGAGCATGATAAGGTAGTGCACAAAGCCCGCAACGGTCAAGATGCTCAATATAAAAAGTGCGATATATATGATAAGCTTAACAGGCTTCGGTGCGGGAACTTCGTGCATTTCCACGCTGTCGGCCGTTTTGTCGGTCCTGTTGAGCCAAAGGACGGTTGCCACGATGAGCAGAAAAGCAACTCCGGTATAGGGAAGCATCATCAAAAGAAAATTCCCGAGACTGAAGCCGTATTCCGTGTAAAGGTAAAGGTTTTGCGGATTTCCGATCGGGGTGAGCATCGAGCCTAAGTTGGCTGCGATCGTCATAAGGATAAGTGTGTACATAAGACGTCTGCTGTCGTTAAAGGCGGAGAGCACCATGATAGCAAACGGCACAAGTGTCACAAGCGTTACGTCGTTTGTAAGGAGAATACTCATAAAGAACGCAAGAACGCACAAAAAAAGCGACAGCTTCTTTTCCGAGTCCATTTTTCTTAAAAGCCTTGATGTAAGATAATCGAAAGTGCCGATCCTTGTAAGCGCTCCTACAATGAGCATAAGCGAAAACAATATCGCTATTACCCTGAAATTTATATATCCCGCATACTCTTTATCGGGTTTTACGATAAACAAAGATATGACCGCAAGTATCCCCGAAATATAAAGGATCGGGTCTTTTTTAAACATTTCTTTGATCTTTTCCATTTTTGAATCTTTTTCCTCCCGGCAAACCTTATACATTCTATATCCGTTTTTTTGTAAAATCCATAGCAAATCGCCACAAAAAATGAGAAGCTTCATTTTCATGAGTTGTTGCATATTTATATAACCTTTTGTGGTAAAATAACCATATATATACGGAGGGTTATGCTATGAAATATGAAGAATCGTTTAAGATCAAAGATCTTGAGATCAAAAACCGTTTTGCGGTTCCGCCGATGGTGTGTTTTCACTGGTCGGACGATAACGGTTATGTGACGGAGAAAAATCTTGAGCACTATGAGGCGCTTTCAAAAGGCGGCTTCGGTCTTGTGATCGTGGAGGCGACTGCCATCACAAAGCGTTCAAGGCTTGCGGATACCGAGCTTGGTATCTGGGAAGATGCTCAGACAGAGGGGCTTGGAAAGATAGCCTATAAGATCCATGAAGGCGGTGCGAAGGCATTTATCCAGCTTTTGTGCGCTGGCGGAAACGGTATAGATCCAAACGCCGAGGCTCCGAGCACCATGGATTACCGCGGCGGCCGTATCCATGCCAAGGAGATGACCAAAGAAAGGATAAAAGAAACCGTCGACGATTTTGCAAAGGCCGCAGTGAGAGCTAAAAAGGCGGGCTTTGACGGAGTTGAACTTCACGGCTGTCACGGATATCTGATCTCGTGTTTTTTTAACAGCCGCACAAATATAAGGACCGATGAATACGGCGAGAACAAGTCGCTTTTTGCCATAGAAGTTTTAAAGGCGGTAAAAGAAGCCTGCGGTGAGGACTTTATCGTGGGCATAAGGCTCGGTGTATTTGAACCGCATCTTGAGGAAGGACTTGAGCATGCAAAGGCGATCGCACCTTATACCGATTTTCTGGATGTTTCTTACGGCGGTCCGAGCGAAGGCTACGCACCCGAAGGGTTCCCCTGTTCGGAGGCTGTCTACGGTGCGAGCGTCATCAAGAAAGAACTTCCCGACATGCCGGTCTTTGCTGTCCACAACATTAACAGCAGAGAAGATGTCATTAACGCTCTGGATACGGGCATTGACATGGTGGATATAGGAAAAGCGGCTCTGGTGGATCCTTCTTTTGCCGGACACATATTAAGAGGAGAGCCCTACGGACAGTGCCTTCACTGCAAAAACTTCTGCAGATGGAATCCAAACGAGATGGCGGATAAGGATCTTAAGTGTCCGGGATTTATAAAATTCAGCCGTATGCATGGCTAAAAGGGAGTTTACATGATCAACAGATTACGTACGTTTATGCACGAGT
>JAGCCY010000297.1 GCA_017651385.1 Lachnospiraceae bacterium | reverse complement strand
TCGTCAGCGAACGTGAAGAGCTTTCAAATACGATCACAAACCTTGACAAAGTAATATACAGATTAAATTCCCAGAAAGAAAAATTTACCGAAGCGATCGATGCACAGATAAATTATATGTGGGAAGAATATGAGATCACTTTGATCGATGCTGCAAGCTTACGCGATGAGAACATGACAGAGCTTTCATCCATGAAGAAGCAGATAAGCAGGGTCAAAGATGAGATCAAAAAACTCGGTGACGTTAATGTCAACGCCATAGAAGATTTCAGGGTCTTAAACGAAAGATATACTTTCTTAAGAAACCAGCATGACGATCTTATAGAGGCCACCAAGACATTAAAAGAGATCATCGCCGAACTTGACGAATCGATGCGCAAGCAGTTTGCCGAAAGCTTTAAGGATATCAACAATGAGTTTGATAAAGTATTTAAAGAGCTGTTCGGCGGCGGTAAAGGAACGCTTGAACTTATAGAAGATGAAGACATTCTCGAAGCGGGCATAAAGATAATCGCTCAGCCGCCGGGAAAGAAGCTTCAGAACATGATGCAGCTTTCCGGTGGAGAGAAGGCTCTTACGGCCATAGCATTACTTTTTGCCATTCAGAATTTAAAGCCTTCGCCGTTTGCGCTCTTGGATGAGATCGAGGCCGCACTCGATGAAAGCAACGTTGATAGATTTGCCAAGTATCTTCACAAGCTTACAAAGCATACACAGTTTATTGTGATCACACACCGTAGAGGTACGATGGATAAGTGTGACAGGCTTTACGGTATCACAATGCAGGAAAAAGGTGTATCAGCGCTTGTAAGCGTAAATCTTATAGATAAGGATCTGGATGACTGATGTCAAATGAAAAACCGGGCTTTTTTGCCAGACTGAAAATGGGACTTTCAAAGTCGAGAAACGGCTTTGCAAGCGATCTTGACGCCGTATTCTTGGGGCATGAAAAGATAAACGACGAATTGTACGAAGAACTCGAAGAGGTTCTCGTAATGGGCGATGTCGGCGTAAATACAACCGAGGACATCATTGATTCGTTAAAGAAAAAGGTTAAGGAAAACCGTGCCAGAATACCGGGCGAGCTTAAGAATCTTTTATATGAGGAGATCAGACAAAGACTTTCCGTTTCCGACGATTCCTATGATTTTCAGGGCAGAAAATGCGTGATAATGATAGTCGGCGTAAACGGTGTGGGTAAGACCACGACCGTTGGAAAGATCGCCGGGATATTTAAAAATGAAGGTAAAAAAACACTTGTGGCCGCCTGCGATACGTTCAGGGCTGCAGCCAATGCCCAGCTTGAAGAATGGGCAAGACGTGCCGATGTTCCGATCATATCTTCAAGAGAGGGAACCGATCCCGCAAGTGTTGTGTTTGATGCCGTCAATGCGGCAAAAGCAAGAAACGTTGATGCCCTGATACTTGACACGGCGGGCAGGCTCCATAATAAGAAAAATCTTATGGAAGAGCTTCGCAAGATGAATAAAGTAATAGACAGGGAATATCCCGATGCATACAGGGAGACATGGGTGGTCCTTGATGCCACTACAGGCCAGAATGCATTAAATCAGGCAAGAGAGTTTAACGAAGTAACAAATCTTACAGGTATCGTACTTACCAAAATGGATGGGACCGCAAAGGGCGGCATCGCTATCGCCGTTGCTTCGGAGCTTAACATTCCCGTTAAATTTATCGGCGTTGGAGAGTCTATGGACGATCTTCAGCGATTTGATCCCGATGATTTTATGAATGCTTTGTTTGACATTAATGAAGAATAGATTATAGATACAGTTTCGTTTATCGAAACGGGAGGAAAAAATGGAAGAACTGTCACTTGAGTATTTTGAAGCGGCATCGGAAAAGGTAAAAGAGGTCACTCTTGACACAAAGCTTGTATATTCCGATTATTTCAGCTCGCAGACCGGCAACAAGGTTTATCTTAAGCCTGAAAACATGCAGTTTACGGGTGCATATAAGGTCAGAGGCGCATATTATAAGATGTCCACTCTTTCCGATGAAGAAAGATCAAAAGGTATCATTACCGCTTCTGCCGGCAATCATGCCCAGGGTGTTGCATATGCGGCAAAATGTTACGGCGTTAAGGCAACCATCGTAATGCCCACGACAACTCCCCTGATCAAGGTAAATCGTACAAAATCATACGGAGCGGAAGTAGTGCTCTTCGGTGATGTATATGATGAGTCCTGCGCGAAGGCCTATGAACTTGCGGATGAATTCGGATATACTTTTATCCATCCGTTTAACGATTTCGGAGTAGCGACCGGCCAGGGCACGATAGCCATGGAGATCATAAAGGAACTTCCTCTTGTGGATATCATTCTTGTACCCGTAGGCGGAGGCGGACTTGCAACAGGTGTTTCCACACTTGCCAAGATGTTAAATCCAAAGATCAAGGTATATGGTGTTGAACCCGAAAATGCAGCATGCCTTGATGCTTCTATCAAAGCCGGCAAGGTCGTGACGCTTGACAGTGTAAGTACTATAGCAGACGGTACCGCCGTTAAGACACCGGGTGATAAGTTATTCCCTTATCTTAAAAAGAATCTCGACGGCATCATCAAGGTTCCGGATGAAGATCTGGTCGTAGCCTTCCTTGATATGGTCGAAAATCATAAAATGGTCGTTGAAAATTCCGGACTATTATCCGTTGCGGCTTTAAAACAGCTTAACGTTAAAGGCAAGAAGATAGTTTCGATCCTTTCGGGCGGAAACATGGATGTGATCACAATGTCCAGCGTTGTTTCGCAGGGACTTATCTTAAGAGACAGGATATTTACGGTTTCCGTACTTCTTCCCGATAAGCCGGGCGAACTTTCCAAGGTTGCCGATGTTATAGCAAAGCAGAGCGGAAACGTTATCAAGCTTGAGCACAACCAGTTTGTCTCCATTAACAGAAATGCGGCAGTTGAGCTTAGGATCACTCTTGAAGCGTTCGGAACCGATCACAAGAAAGCGATCATCGATAAGCTTGAAGAATCGGGTTATAAACCGAAGGTCGTACGCACAAACATTTAAATAAATGGATTACGAAAAAACAGGATATCTGACAGAAGATTTTAAATACTTTTATATCAAGGACAGATCGGACAGAGTGTTCGATCATCATTACCATGATTTTTACAAGATCATTCTTTTTGTAAAAGGTGATGTTACCTATAACGTCGAAGGTAAAAGCTATGAGCTTAAACCGTGGGATTTCATTTTGGTGGGAAAAAATGAGATCCATAGGCCGATAGTGAACCCCGATGTTGAATATGAAAGACTTGTGGTCTATCTGTCAGATTCTTTTTTGCGCAAAAAGGTATCCGATGAGTTTAATCTCTACGACTGTTTTACCAAGTGTTCAGAGGCTCATATCAATGTCGTAAGATTCTCCACACAGGAGACATTAAGACTTAAAGAGATGCTTAAAAATGCAATGGATACGCATGAGAGCAACATTTTCGGCGCCAAAGCTTTATCG
>JAGCCY010000296.1 GCA_017651385.1 Lachnospiraceae bacterium | reverse complement strand
GCTGCTCTTTACGGTATCTCGCGATAAACGGTATGGTATTGCCCTCGTCTATAAGACGCACTACCGCCTCGACCTGCTCCCTTTTAATGTTCAGTTCTTCTTTTAACTTTCCGATAATATCCATGTATAATAATCCTCCTGTAGGGATATATGCATTAAATCATTATAGTTAAAAGAAAAAATTGCTTCAAGTTTACATAAATTTTATAAGCCCGTTAATTGATATATTCGGGGCTGTATGGTAAAATTAATTAACTATGAACAGGGATACTTACTACTATGCCAAGATCAGAATAAGAAGCCGTGCAAAGGCTTTCGGAATAGCTGCCATTGCTTCGGCGATAATCTTTTCGACCGCACCCTATATCGCGATAATATTGGGTTCTTTTGCAGTCATGTTTGCCATGCTCGGAAGAGGCGATGAGAAAAAGTTTACAACTGACGGCATAGCCGCAATAGCCACGGGGCTGGGTGCGATATTCATAAGCATTGCTGTCTTTTTAAGTGTGATATATGCACTTAAGACAAATGACGAATACAGGAAGAACGTTGGGGAGTATATGGATCAGATTTACGGTGAAACGTACATGGATCAATCCGGTATGAGCATGAGTGAAATGCTCGATCAATTACTCGGAGAAAGGACGGATTAATGGCTTCCCCTATAATAGGCCCTTTGTCGAATCTCGTTAACAGCGATTTTCAGAATTTAAGCACTGACAGGGCAGCTGCTGTCCAGTCGCCCAACACGGAGCAAAAACCCGTTATTGTCGAAAACGCGGGAGAGACCACGAAAAAATCGCCCGGCAGACGATCTTCGCCGGCCGAATGCGAAACCTGTAAGCATCGAAAGTATGTTGACGGTTCGGACGAGAATGTTTCTTTTAAAGCTCCACAGCATATAGATCCCGGCAGTGCGGGCGCCAGAGTAAGGGCTCACGAACAGGAGCATGTCTCCAATGCATACACCGATGCCGCTCAGAATAACGGCAAGGTCATAAGCGCGGTAGTATCCATCCATACGGCGGTCTGTCCGGAGTGCGGCCGTACTTATGTCTCGGGTGGTCTTACCACCACAAAGATAAAATATTACGGCGACGACAATGCCTATCATAAAGGACAGGATTTTGCCAATGCCGATATGTTTAACGGCGGTAACGTTGATATCAAGGGTTAAGGGTTAGTTATGGACGAAGGTTATAAGTCAAAGAAAATACGGGAACTGGCTGCCAATGCGCGCGGTCAGCTCATAGGCAAATACGGAGTCGCAATACTTGCGACTCTTATTGTGTCATCAATAGAGATCCTGCTTACGCTCTTTTCGCAGGGGAATTCGATCACGATCAGTACCACAGGCTATCTTATGAGTCTTGTGATCACCGTGATAATCGATCTTCTTTTGGGTATACTTGTCTTCGGACAGGTCAATTTCTATCTTAAGATAGCCAGAGGCGATGAAAGCCTTGCTTTGGCGGATCTCTTCCGCGGGATAAGAGGGCTTACCGATAAAGCCATTCTTGTTCAGTCCATTTTTACCGGTTTCTCCGTCTTAAGTCTCATTCCATCGGTGCTCATTCATTTCGGAGTCGTATATGTGCCGAATGAATATTACTATTACTCATTCATCGGGGTTTCGATCCTTGAGTTTATCATTATGTTCATATCCCGGTTATATTTCGGCGCTTCTTTTTATATCCTTGCAGATCATCCCGAATGGTCTGTTCCCGAAATATTCAGGGAATCCATATATTTAATGAAAAAGAAAAAAGGCAGGTTAGCATTAACCTACCTTTCATGTATTCCGTTATTCATTGTAAGCTTCCTGGCCTGCGGAATCGGTGTTTTATGGTTCGCTTCGTTCTTTCAGACTCTTATCGCGAATTTCTACCTCGATCTTATAAAAGAGGAGCCCTGGACACCGAATAATTTCAACAAACCTACGAATTCTCCGGGGAACGATTCACCCACTTTAGATATTCGTTTATAAAAAGATCGATATCTCCGTCCAAAACCGCACCGGCATTGGCATTTTCCGCACTTGTACGCGTATCCTTGACCATTGTATAAGGCTGCAGGAAATAGGAACGGATCTGTGAACCCCAAGCTATCTCTTTGATCTCACCGCGGATGTCGGAAAGTTTCTCGGCATTCGCTTCTTTTTTAAGCAAATACAGCTTTGCCTTCAGCATCTGCATAGCCTTATCCTTGTTCTGATACTGGCTTCGCTCGTTCTGACACTGTACCACTATTCCCGTCGGAAGATGGGTGATACGGATCGCGGATGATGTCTTATTGACCTTCTGACCGCCGGCACCGCTTGAGCGGAACACGTCTATTCGTATATCCTCTTCGGGAATATCGATATCAAGATCCTCTTCTATATCCGGCATTACATCCATCGACACAAATGATGTCTGACGTTTGCCCTGCGCATTGAACGGGGATATTCTTACAAGTCTGTGCACACCCTTTTCAGATTTCATGTAGCCGTATGCGTTAAGACCGTTTATCTGGAATGTAACGGATTTGATACCGGCTTCATCGCCTTCGAGGAAATCAAGTTCTTCGACCGTAAAGCCTTTGCGGTCTGCCCACTTGCAGTACATTCTGTAAAGCATCTGACACCAGTCGCAGGATTCCGTTCCGCCAGCGCCGGCATTTAATCTCATGATGGCATTGCACTTATCATATTCGCCCGTTAAAAGATTGGATATCCTTAAATCTTCAAACTTCTCGATAAAGTCATCCATTTCGGATTTTACTTCATCGGGATAAGAAGGATCCGTCTCTTCGGCTCCCATCTCGATAAGTGTCAAAATATCTTCATATTGCTGCTTTAAGCCGAAATACGTCTCCTTAAGGTTCTTTAGATCCTTAAGTTCTTTCATGAGCTTATTGGACCTGTCCGGATTGTCCCAGAAACCTGGAGCTTCCATCTCCATCTCAAGCTCTTCTATTCTTTTTTCTTTTGCCGCGATCCCAAGGCTTTCCTCCATATCATTTAGAGGTTCTTCATAAGCCTGGATCTCGTTTTTCATGTTATCGAGAATTAACATTATGCTCCTAATCTGAATGCCTATTTGGCGGTTTTGCCATGGCACTGCTTGTATTTAAGTCCCGAACCGCAGGGGCATGGATCGTTGGGATAGATCTTTTTGTCTCTTCTTGTGGGTTACTTTGCAAGAGTATCGTCCTTGTTGGTACCCGTAACCTTAGCAGCCTGCTCACGTTCGATGGAATTGCCCACATGAACCCTTGTAAGCATTGTTACGGTCTGCTCGCGTATACTCTCGGTCATATCCTCAAACATATCAAAGGCCTGAGCCTTGTATTCCTGAACGGGATCCTTCTGACCGTATGCCACAAGTCCGATACCGTCACGAAGCTGGACCATATCATCGATATGAACCATCCACTTTGAATCTATGGATTTAAGCAGGACGATACGCTCGATCTCACGCATGATCTCGGGCTGCGGGAACGCGGCCTCTTGGGCTTCGTACTGTTTTACAGCCTCTTCTTTAAGCTGCTGTAAAAGTTCGTTCTTTCGGTTTCCCCTGATCCTTTCACGTGTGATAGGCTTAAGAGGGATAACGGGAAGAATGAGCTGATTCAATTCTATATAGTTCCAGTCATCGGCCTTCTGATCTTCACCGATCACCTGGTCCACAGCACGCTCCACGACATCCGTGATCATCTTATAGACAACATCACGCATGCTCTCACCCTTAAGAACACGCTTACGCTCGGCGTAAATGATCTCACGCTGTTCGTTCATGACCTCATCGTATTCAAGGAGCCGCTTACGTGTTTCAAAGTTTCTGGACTCTATCTTCTTCTGAGCCTTTTCTATGGCTCTAGATATCATGGAATGCTGGATCTCCTGGCCATGCTCGATACCGAGATTCTGAAACATCGCTTTCGTCTTTTCGGATCCGAAAAGTCTCATAAGATCGTCTTCGAGCGAAATATAGAACTTGGATGCACCGGGATCTCCCTGACGTCCCGAACGACCTCTTAACTGGTTATCGATACGCCTTGACTCATGTCTTTCGGTACCTATTACTTTAAGACCGCCTGCCGCACGTGATTCCTCATCGAGCTTGATATCGGTACCACGGCCTGCCATGTTTGTGGCGATCGTAACGGAACCGTGCTGTCCGGCCTGTGCTACTATCTCAGCTTCCATCTCATGGAACTTCGCATTTAATACCGTGTGCTGTATACCCTGCTTTTTAAGGATACGGCTTAACTCTTCGGATGCTTCGATCGTGATGGTACCTACCAGGATAGGCTGACCCTTTGCATGAGTCTCACAGATATCTCTTACTATGGCCTCAAGTTTCTCGGCACGCGTAACATAAACCGAATCATCGTAATCTATTCTGATAACGGGCTTATTGGTAGGGATCTCGATTACATCCATACCGTATATATCACGGAATTCCTGCTCTTCCGTAAGAGCGGTACCGGTCATGCCGGCTTTCTTTTCGTATTTATTGAAGAAGTTCTGGAAAGTAATGGTAGCAAGAGTCTTGCTTTCACGCTTGATCTTTACGCTTTCTTTTGCTTCTATCGCCTGATGGAGGCCGTCCGAATAACGGCGTCCGGGCATGATACGTCCGGTGAACTCATCGATAATGACGATCTCACCGTCTTTTACGATATAATCCTTATCCTTATGCATAAGGTTATTGGCCTTTAATGCTGTGATAACGGCATGCTGTATATCCACATTTTCGGGATCCGCAAGATTATCTATATGGAAGAAGTTTTCGGTCTCTTTTACACCGTTTTCGGTAAGGGTTATTACCTTATCCTTTTCGTTGACCACAAAGTCACCGTCTTCTTCTCTTGCAACACCCATAAGGATATCGAGCTTGCCTAAGTCCTCAACATCCTTACCTCTGTGCATCTGCTTTGCAAGCATATCTGCCATCGAATATATACTTGTGGACTTTGTGCCCTGACCCGAAATGATAAGAGGAGTTCTCGCCTCATCTATCAAGATCGAGTCGACCTCATCGATGATCGCATAATGAAGATCCCTGAGCACAAGGTCTTTCTCGTAAATCGCCATATTGTCACGAAGATAATCGAAACCTAACTCGTTGTTCGTAACATAGGTAATATCGCAGTTATATGCTTCCTGCTTTTCGGCCTGTGTCTGTCCGTTTAATGAAACGCCTACGGAAAGTCCCAAAAATCTGTGGACTTCACCCATCCACTCGGCATCACGCTTTGCAAGGTATTCATTGACTGTTACGACATGAACGCCTTTTCCTTCAAGCGCATTTAAATATACCGGCAGGATATCTGTCTGTGTCTTACCTTCACCTGTCTTCATCTCGGCTATCCTGCACTGATGAAGAATGATACCGCCTATGATCTGAACCCTGTAATGTTCCGTACCGATCACACGCCGTGTGGCCTCTCTTGCAACCGCAAAAGCCTCAACAAGAAGGTCATCGAGCGACGCTCCCTCCGATAATCTTTTCTTAAACTCGGGGGTCTTCGCCTGAAGCTCCGCGTCACTTAACTTAAGCATTTCGGGACGCATTGCTTCTATTTTGTCCACAAGCGGGATAATGTGCTTGATCTCACGCTCGCTGTGTGTACCAAATACTTTGTCAAAAACACTCATAAAAATCTATGCCTTTCAATACTCCATAGCCTTTTCTTCGCCCAATGTAACTCTGAGTCCGCCCTGGCAGAGCGCAAGGAGCTCATCTTCACCGGGATATACGGTAATAGGTGCTATCCAGCCTACCTTAGCCTTGATCGCATCGCATGTGGTCTTTCCGTATGCGATACCGCCGGTCAGGATGATCTGATCGACCTTGCCGCCCAATACCGTAGACATAGCGCCGATATCCTTGGCTACCTGATAATGGAATGCCGAGAATACAGCCTGCGCCGTGGGATCTCCTTCTTTTGCCTTTGCTTCAACGATCCTTGCATCGTTGGTGCCAAGGTATGCGTTAAAGCCTCCGTTACCTACGAGCTTTTTGTATATTGTCTTTTCATCGTACTTGCCAGAGAAGCAAAGTTTTACAAGATCTCCTGGAGGTACGGCACCCGCACGCTCGGGTGAAAAAGCACCTTCACCGTCAAGAGCGTTAAATACATCAACAACCTTGCCGCCCTTATGAGCACCTACGGAAACACCGCCGCCCATATGTACTACTATAAGATTTAAATCTTCGTATTTCTTTCCGATCTCCTTGGCATAACGCTTTGCTACAGCCTTCTGATTGAGTGCATGGAATACGCTTCTTCTGGGAAGCTCCGGAACGCCCGAAAGTCTTGCGATGTCTTCAAGCTCATCCACAACAACGGGATCTACGATGTATGAAGGGATACCGAGTGAATCACCGATCTCCTTTGCAAGGATACCGCCGAGATTGGATGCATGCTGTCCCTGCTTTCCTACGATAAGGTCGTTAAGAAGGGCATTCGATACCTTATATGTACCGCCGGGAATGGGCTTTAACATACCGCCTCTTCCGACGATGAAATTAAGCTTCTTAAGATCAAAATCCTTTTCCTTAAGGATGTTTAAGATCACTTCTTTTCTGAAATCCTTCTGTTCAAAGATCGAACCGTACTGTGCGATCTCTTCTGTGGTATGACGAAGAGTCTCTTCAAATAAAAGTGTTTCGTCTTCGAAAACACCGATCTTTGTGGATGTTGAACCGGGATTTATGATTAAACTTACGTAAGACATATTTTTCCTCCTGATCGATCAAAGCTGCTTCATGGACTCTGCAACAACTGCTGCGAGTGCGATGGAGTTTAACTTAACTTCCATTGTATCCGAACGGCTGGTAAGGATTGCAGGTGCGCTTGTACCCGTTAAGATACAGCCGTTCTTGCACTTTGTGGTATGAACAAGTGTCTTATAAACAAGATTTCCTGCGTGGATATCGGGGAAAAGAAGGATATCAGCATCACCCTGGATCTTACGCTCCGTTGCACCCTTGTGCTTTGCTGCTTCAGGCTCGATCGCAAGGTCCATTGAAAGAGGTCCGTCAACGATACAGCCCGTTATCTCTCCGCGCTCGTTCATTCTTGTAAGCTCAGCGGCTTCAACGGTACAAGGCATCTTGGGATTTTCAACTTCGACGGTTGCCAAAGGTGCAACCTTGGGATTTTCAATACCGCAGGCATTACATACCTTAACGGTGTTATTGATGATATCAACCTTCTGCTCGAGTGTGGGATAAGGTAAGAATGCCACATCCGTTAAGAAGAAAAGATGGTCAAAACCGGGGATCTCAAACACACAGACGTGCGAAAGTGTTTTTACGTCGGGGTTTCTTAAGCCGACTTCCTTATCAAGAAGTCCCTTAAGGAATGACTTTGAATCGATAAGTCCCTTCATGTAGATATCCGCCTTACCTTCATGGACAAGCTTAACTGCGGTAAGAGCTGCTTCCATTGTGTCCTTTACATCGATTATCTCATAGTCTGAAAGATCCATATTTATCTCTTTTGCGATCTCGCGGATCTTGTCTTCATCTCCGACAAGGATCGAATCGGCTATGTTTTTTTCTTTTGCGGCCTTAACTGCCTCAAGCACGGGTGTATCCTGTGCGCATGCAACGGCAACGGTCTTCTTGGGGAATGTCGTTACCTTACTTAAAATTGCATCAAAATTCTTGCTCATTTATATCCTCCTATAAACAGCTCAGTTTACATTTTTTAGTACTTTGAGCCCATTTTTCACAAAAAGCCATCGTTAAAATAATAACACCCAAACCTTTCTCTGTCCACTAAAAAAGGGAGTCTCGATCACGAAACTCCCTTACTTTTACGTTAACTTTTTGTAAACTTTTTTCTTATCTCAATTTCTTAAGTTCTTCGGCGTTATTGTTCATCTGCTCAACGATATCCTGAACTTCCTCAACGATCTGCTCGTTCTGTTCGGTAGCTTCACAGGTCGTATTGGAGTGAGC
>JAGCCY010000295.1 GCA_017651385.1 Lachnospiraceae bacterium | reverse complement strand
GTGCTCTCTGCAAAGCATTACGATCTTATCGAAATACTCAACGGCCAGGTCGGGGCATTCTACCGGATTACCCGCATTGGTATAACCTCTGTAAGTAATAAATTCATCGCCCGATGTGCCGTATGCAAAGCCTAGTTCCACGGATCTTAATGCGGTATCGGAGAAATCTGCCGGGTTGAGTTCATCCCATCTTGAATGATATTCAAAAACAGGGAACAGTCTTTCAATAACATTTATATCGTTATTGTTTTTATGCCATTCCATAACCGCACTGACCTTATTAAGGGACAGCTTCATATCATCCAGTGACATTTTATAGTATAGATTTTTGTCATATTCCTGATCTACAAACGGTCTTTGATGAAAGGCATAGGTCTCGATCACGACATATTTCGGGGACTGTGTCTTAAACATTTCTTTAAGCATATGATAGCCCGTATAATAATCCTGATTTGATGTGGCGAGATCAAAACCCTTAAGTCCTGTCTTTTCATAAAACTCCACGGGGTTTATACCGTTGTACACATGGCTGCTGCCCACAAAAACTATATCAAGCGTATCTTTCGGAAGATCATACAGCTGCTCCCACATCTCTGTCTCAGGCGTCTCATCAAGTCTGTATAAACATTTATGCCTTAGGATATTCTGCACGACCGAAAACAAGACCGCAAAAACAGTAAGCAATATTAAGATTTTTATCGTTCTTTGTACAATGATCTTCTTCAAAACATTACCTCTAAAACTGCATATATATGAACTTCGACGCATCAAACGCCGTTCCGTATATTCCGAAAATCATTACGGTAAATAAAACCGTTAAAAATACTATGCATTTAAATATCCAGTGTGAACCGAGTATTTTCTCAAAGGGCCTTATGCCCTTTTCTCTCAAAATATCGTATATAAGTATTATCAGTAAAAAGAACGCAAGTAAATGCATGTTCTTTTCATTAAGTCCGATGCTGTAAAGAGTACCGTCCGTAAGCGAATATAAACTCAAACCCGTAAATGCCCGCTTAAAGATCAAAAGTGCGTGCTTTACGGAATCTGCCCTGAAAAATACCCAGGTACACGACATTAAGATAAAGGTTCCGATCCTCTTAAACCACTTTATCGCATCGGATGACGTATCGGCATTAAAAAGTCTGTATACTTTTTCTTTTACCGGATCAGCGATCATACCGCATATCTGTAAAAGACCGTTTAAACAGCCCCAGAGGATAAAGCTTAAACCTGCGCCGTGCCAAAGACCGCTTAAAGCGAATACCACCATCATATTTATGTATTTACGGATCGTTCCCTTGCGGTTACCGCCCATAGGTATATATACATATTCCTTAAACCACCCCATTAACGACATGTGCCAGCGTTTCCAGAAGTTTTGGACCGAAACCGCAAGATACGGCTGCGAAAAGTTCTGGGGAAGCTTAAAGCCCATTGCGTAAGCGACACCCATAGCCATGTGGGTACAACCCGCAAAATCGAGATAAATCTGCAAAGAATAAAAAGCTATCGAAACAATGACCGCAACTCCGCTGTATGCATAAAGATCGGCGTAAACCGTATCAACACACTCTCCCAGCCTGTCGGCCACGCACATCTTCTCAAAATATCCCCATACAAGCAAAAGAACGCCCCGTTCAAGATTATAAAAGCTCTTCGTGTCTTTCTCCTTAAGCTGTAAAAGGAGGTTGTCCGATCTGTCTATCGGGCCGGCAAGCATCTCGCGGAAAAATGATATATATGCACAAAATGTTATAAAATTTCTTTCCGCTGATATCTTTCCTTTATAAACATCGGCAATATATCCGATCGATTTAAACGTAAAATACGAAATACCGAGCGGAACGATAATGTTTATCGAATGGCCCGCATCCGATGCGGTTATGCGCGAAATGACCGAATCGATGATGCTTAAGCCGAAATTCACGTACTTGCTTATCAATAAGGGAAGAAGGCCAGCAACGATCATCAGCGCAAATATCGCTTTGCTTTTGGATCTTTCGGCCAATATGCCGAATGCATATACAAGGATTATGTATATGCACAAAAAAACAGTTACTTTAACATTGTAAAGGGCATAAAAAGTCAGAGACGATACAAACACAAGTATCGTCCTTGACTTCGATGGCAATATGAAATAAAGAAGCATTACAGCGGCAAAAAAGCCTAAGAATGCAAACGAATTAAATGTCATATCAGTGTATCCCGTTAAATATAGTACCCAAAATAAAGGCCAGAGTTTATTGTATCACAAAGCCTGTAAACGTGCGAGTATTTCATCGGGTATTGCTCCACTGTATGTGCTTATAATATCCTTATGCCTTAACAAACCTGAAAACGTTCCATGACAGAGGCTTAAGTTCCGCTTTTACGGTCATGTCTTCGATACGGGTATCTGTGGCGGGTACAGGCGCCCATCCGGGATCCTTTTCATCTTTTTCGGAGCCGTCTGAGAACATTTCCGTGTGTCCTTCAAACTTAAAGCCTTTAAGGCCTGTTATTTCCAGAGTAAAATCAGCCACATCCTCCCAGTCGCGGTTGATGACAAAGACAGTGAGCTCACCGGTCTCTTCATCGTATGCGGCTGCGGAATCGATGTAATCTACCCCTTCCTGCTCGTGATACTTGTGAACATCATCTAAAGCTAAGCTCTAAACGTCATATTTCTCGCATTCCACGGCTGTCCTTAATGATACACCGTGCCCGTACTTCATAAGGTGGGCGTAAGGATAATATGCCGCAACCGTGAATACGCTGTCATGATCGCAGCCTGCCGCAACCCCGAGTCCCGAAGTCATGCAGCCGATCTTGATACGGTCAGCATGCCTTAACATCTCAAGGATGACTCCCGCATTGCCAAGTGCCATGAGCATGGGATCCATGGGCGGATAGGACCGGGACGGCATATTGTCGGGATCGTGACGGATATACTCACGATCCGGGTCAAAATTGTAGTGAGTGCCCGGCTCTATGTAAGCTTCTCTTCCGAAGTGGAGTTTTTCTTTCTTTCTCGGGAATACCCCGTATTCGTCCAAAGAAAGCTTCATGACCTTGGGCGAACGCATAAGCTGCTGCACATAATCGCATAAGCCTATCTCGGTGCGGATGTAATCTTCAAAATAACGTGAAGCCGCCATAAGCTGGGCATAATTTCCTATCTCCGCGGACTGATAATGATGC
>JAGCCY010000001.1 GCA_017651385.1 Lachnospiraceae bacterium | reverse complement strand
GATCTCGATCTTGTCAAGTTCATAGGTACCGACTTTCTTGCGTCTTTGCTTGTTGTATATCTTGGCTACCGATATCTCCTTGTCAAGATAAAGATACTCAAACTCCACATTTGAGAACAGGGATACGAAATACGCACCCACGCCGAAGGCTGCTGCCACAAACACAAGTATCGGCGAACCGAACACAAGTCCCGCAAGTCCCGAGATCACCGTCAATGTTATAAGCAGATATTTAAAGAATGCCTTAACCGGCGAAGTTTTTTGTGCCACAAGGCATTCAACATACGAATCACTCATTTTTTGACTCCTTACATATCATAGTATGTATTTAAGTGTAACAGAAAATCTCAAAAATGGTAAACTCTTTTGAATTTTTCACAGAAAGTTTAGAAACAGTTGTTGACACCTTTTTGCGCTTTTACGATAATGTTTTGAGAAGGAAATTAACGAATATGAAACTATTGGATCCCACACAAAAAGAAATAATCAACGAACAGAAAGAATATCTTAAAGGAAAAAGTTTTAAATACAAGCTTGATTATTACAAACAATATTATCTCATCCCCACCATTGTTATCCTCGCCATTGCCATCGGGATCTTCTCGATAATCAGATCCGTGGTTACGGCTAAGGACAATGCGGCGAACGTTCTTTTCATCAATGCCTTCCAGGCGCCCGACGCCGCGGAATTTGAATCCTATCTCGGACTGGATACAAAAAAATACCAGGTAACATATGATGAGACCATCAAGATAATCGAAGATGCAATGGACAATGCCACATACGTAAGTCTTCAGAAGTGGATCGCAGTGATCGCGGCCAATGATTGCGATGTTATGCTCGGCGATGCCCAAACGCTCAACAAATATGAAATGTCTTCTTTTTACATGGATTTAAGGGATTTTCTTTCCGAAGAAGAATTAAATGCCCTGGGCGACAGAGTCATCTGGGGCAATATCTATGACTCGGATCAGAATCCCACCGGAGAGACCGCACCGTTATACATAGACGTTACGGATTCGAAGGTCCTTAATGACAATTTCTGTTACCCCGAGGCCGAAAAAGTTTTGTATACGGTGGCTGTTAATACCAAAAGACCCGAAAACGCAAAACTTTTTCTTGATTATCTTATGAAGGAGGAATAATAAATGAAAGCAGTTATCATCACAGTTGACGATGCAAAAAAAACAGAGCTTGCAGGTGCGGATAAGCTTACAAAATCCGATCTCATAGTCCTTGTTTCGCAAAAAGCCAAAAGTGAAATGCCCAAAGCGGTTTCCGAGGCTTTAGATGAACTTGCCTGCGGCTATGAGTATTGCAAAGTGGATTCCGCTTCGGAGATCGGCGCTGCATATGCATATTACGCAGCTTATCATGATGCAAAAGGGCACGATACCTTTATAGTGGCAACCGATAAGGCAAAGGTTTCCAAACTTGCCGCAAAATCTGCCAAGGTCTATACGGCTTTTAAATCGATCACCGGCTCATCCTCAACAGGAAAATCTTCTTCCTCCTCAAAGAAAAAGACATCTTCGTCTTCGACATCGGGAAAGAAAAAGACGGCTTCTTCCTCGTCCAAAAAGAAAACCTCTTCCTCGGGCAAAAAGAAGACCGATCAAAAAAAGGATGAAAGCACACTTTCAAGTATCTTAAATTCTCCCGAGACAAAGAAACTTATAAATGTTGCCAAGAAGGCTTTAAAGGAAGCCACAAAGGATAATTGATGTCACCCGATCTTCTTCCGAAAGCTTTTAAAGACAGAATGAAAAATGACCTTAAAGACGAATATGACGCGTTTATGGCTTCTTACGGCGATAAACGCGTCTATGGTCTAAGGTGCAATACCCTTAAAGGTACATGCGACGAACTCAAGTCTTCTCTGCCCATTGACCTTACCAATGTTTCATGGGCTTTTGAAGGCTTTTATTATGACGAAAACGACCGGCCCGGAAAACATCCGCTTCACGAAGCGGGCGCATATTATATTCAGGAGCCGAGTGCCATGTCCGCGGTTTCCGTACTCGATCCCGGCCCCGGCGATGTCGTACTCGATCTTTGTGCGGCTCCCGGAGGAAAAAGCACACAGATCGCCGCAAGGTTAAACGGTACGGGTCTTCTTGTTTCCAATGAGATCGTTAAAAGCCGTTCTTTGATCCTTTCGTCAAATATCGAAAGAATGGGCGTAAGAAATGCCGTCGTGACAAACGAAGATCCCGAAAGGCTTAAATCCTTCTTTCCGGCGTTCTTCGATAAGATATTGGTCGATGCCCCCTGTTCGGGCGAAGGGATGTTTAGAAAAGACGAGACCGCGATCGGCGAATGGAGCGAAGAAAATGTGGACATGTGTGCAAAAAGACAGGCCGGGATACTTGACTGTGCGGCAGACATGCTTAAACCCGGCGGCGTTATGGTGTATTCGACCTGTACGTTTTCTTTTGCCGAAAACGATGATAACATCGGATCATTCATAAACAGGCACCCCGATTTTTCGCTTATTTCAAAAGAACATTTCTATCCTCACAGAATAAAGGGTGAAGGTCATTTTGTCGCAAAACTTGTAAAAGCGGGAACTCTTGAAAAGACCGTTTGCAAAATATCGGCCGAACCCCCGCGCTCAAAGGGCAAAAAGAACAGCGTATCATTGATTTCCGCCGAAGATATTAAAAATATCCTTACCGGCGAGTTTAAGATAAAAAAAGAAGCGGCCGGAGATATCTTAAAAGATACCCGCGTGACCGCTTTCGGTGAAAATATCTATTTAACTCCGTCGCTTATGCCGGACCTTAAGGGCCTAAACGTTGTAAGACCGGGGCTTAACGTTCTGACCGATAAGGGGAAACGCTTTGAACCCGCTCATTCCCTTATGATATCATTAAGAACCTTTGAAGTGACGGATTCGGTTACTGTCGGTTTAGACGACGCGAAAAAGTTTATAGCCGGCGAGACAATAAACTGCGATCCCTCAATAAAAGGGTGGATTCCCGTTTTTATAAAAAACTACTCGATAGGCTTTGGGAAAGCGTCAAACGGTATAGTCAAAAATCATTATCCGAAAGGATTAAGGATCATCCTTTAATCAACGTATATATACGGGCTGTCGGACGTCCTTTTTGAGTATATGCTCTT
>JAGCCY010000294.1 GCA_017651385.1 Lachnospiraceae bacterium | reverse complement strand
ACGGATGTAACAGGGGTAAGGCATTCCTTATGATCATGCTCCCGCTGGTAAAACCGGGACTTGTGTCTTTGGGAATACTTACATTCAGATTTGCATGGAATGATCTTATGTGGCCGATGGTAGTCAATACATCTACCGAAAAGATGACGCTCGCGCCTGCACTTTCGTATCTGCAGGGTCAGTATGTGACCGATTTCCCGGGAGTAAGTGCGGGTGCTCTTATGGCCGTGATACCTTTGATCATAATATTTGCCGTATTCCAAAAGCAGTTCATTGAGGGTGTGGCACATACCGGTATCAAAGGATGATAAGGATAAAAGGATAAACAGTATTTTGTAGAAGGAGGGTTATGAAAAAGTGCAAAAGCGAAACTTTAACCGGAAACTGAACCGGTTTTGGAACAGAGCTTTATCAACGGTTCTTGCATTGGCAGTGATTTTATGCCTTATGCCGGGAACTTTGCATGCAGATGCGGCCGGACAGAGCGACATTCAGATCACTCTGGACGGAGATGCGGCCGACTGGGACTATGTGCACAAGTACGTGGTCGATGAAGACGGCTTCTCGCAGGCTGCTGCATTTGTAACGGATGATGCTCTTTATATCATGAGAGATCTGGCTACGCTGGATAATTACGGTGCGGATCAGTTCTATATCGATTCGGACGGTGATCATACAAACGGATACTGCAATGCGGGTATCGATTACATGTTCCAGGGTACAGACCTTTATTATTACACGGGCGAAGGCGTAGCCTGGGGCTGGGGAGGATCCCAGCCGAAGGAATACTTTAAGACTGCGTATAATACTTTCGCAGAGTATAAGTTCCCTTTTTCGTCTCTTGAGAAAACCGGCCCTGTCGTTAAGGATGACATCAGGGTCAAGATCGCATGTTCAAAAAAGGACTGGACGATACTCTGCGCTTATCCGGCAGGAGAGGTTCAGCTTATCAAAGCGCCTTCGGCCGAAGAAGCTTATCAGCCTTCGGACGCAGAGCCTATCAGCAGTTTTACTTTCAACGCAAACGGTGAACTTCATGCCATTTCCGAAGAGACCATGCCGGGCGGCACGGTTGGCTTTTTTGATGCCACAGGCGGTAACGGACAGTACAGATACAGCTTTGCCGCATCCGTTCTTTACGGAAAAGACAACGGAAGATTTATCATTGACGGAAACAGACTCATTGTAAAAGACAGACTTCTTTCTCCGGGAACCTACAATCTGTATGTAAAATGTTCAAGTGACATTCGTTCGGAAAAGAAGGTATTTTCCGTTGAAGTAAGTAAAGCCGCTTCAACGACGGCGATCAGCGAATCGATCTTCTCCGGAAGAGAAGGAGAATGGTTTGCGGTCGATCACAATTCAGCAAACTCTAAGCCCAATTTAATTGAACTTAAAGCAGTCACAGACGGTTACGATCTCTATGCTTATGCATCTGCGGAAGAACTTTCGGATGAAGCCGAGTTCTTTATATCGACAGATACGGACGGCGAGGATATGACCGATGTCTGGGATGAAGCTGATGCAGTAGGTTACAAGGTTTCCGTAAATGACGGAACTTTATACAAGTTTGAAAACGATTCATGGGCAAGCATCGGAACTGCCGATGTATACAAGACAGGCCTTTCGGCAGAGATCAGAGTGTCTCTTTCGGCCCTCGACAAGAGTGAAGGCGAGTTTTGGGTAGGTGTCATGGACGACAATAACGGCGAGCTTGGATATCTTCCGAATGTGGGAAGAGAGATGTACAGCATCACCACTCCCGACATGACAAAAGCTCCCGAGATCAATTTTGACGGAAATGACGAAGACTGGGTTAAAGCAGGCTTAAATCCTATCTGCGCAGGAAGCGGCGCAGTGGGCGATCTTTATGCTTTCAGAGATGCAGATCACCTTTACGCAATGGCAAGGATCGAAGCGGGAGACTGGAGTACTTCTTATGCCGTTTCCACCAATTTCCTTGTAAATGCCGATGATGATCCCAAAACAGGATATCAGCATCCCAAGATCAAGATAAGCGGTGCGGATTTCCTTATTCAGGACTGGAAGTCCAATACCACAGACCCCAATGATTTCGACAACGGAGTAAAGAACGTTGAGTTCTTCAGCGGTACAACTTCAGGCTGGTCGAAGATCGGTGATGAGTTTAACGGTTTTGAATATAAAAAATATGTTATATCCGATGACGGTTCTTATGTAACCGCAGAGTGGTGCATTCCCATAAGCGTAATGGAATCGGTGCTCGGAAGCGTTGCAAGCGACCTTTATATCGCAGTCGACAAATCCGCTCCGGATCTTCAGACCGGAACTTTGCCGGGAACGGCAGCCGATCAGGTTTCATTTGCACTGGTTCCCAAATACAACGTAGGCGTTAAGATCTCCGTAGGTGACGAAAGCTTTGCGGACTGGGATACCATTTCAAAGAAATCGGCCAACACAAGCGAGGATTCCCTTTACAATCTTGAGGCAACAAGGAGTCAGGACCGTCTCTACACACTTGTCACAAGCGAAGAGGGAACACTCAATACGGTCAACGTATATTACATAAGCACTGGTAAAGATACGGGTTATGATTTTTCAACATACAGAAAGATCGATTACATCGTAAGAGATGCAAAGCTTTTCCCTGTAGTTGCGGACAACACTATCGATGAAGAGAATGCAGTCGATGTCTGGATGAATTATTATCATGACTCGATCGAAATGCAGCTCTATCTTGAAGATATAGGAAATCCCGAAAAGATCGAGATCGGCTGGAGAGGTGTGGATGGAACACATGCGATCCCTGCGGACGGTCTTATGTCGGTAAGCGCAAAGTTTGAATTTGCAAGAGAAGCAGGATATTACTATCCCACCGAGGATTTTGCATCCTTTGGAAATCCTTATAAAGGCTGGGTAGGCTGGGCCGGAGAGTTT
>JAGCCY010000293.1 GCA_017651385.1 Lachnospiraceae bacterium | reverse complement strand
GGTGTATTGAGTAAGGTATCGGGTTTGTTCGCAAGAAGATGTTTTAATATCGATTCTCTTGTTGTGGGTGAGACCTTCGATCCCGAAGTATCAAATATGACGATCGTAAGCTCAGGTGACGAAAGAACGCTTTAACAGATAGAAAAGCAGCTGAACAAGAAACTCGATGTCATAAAGGTAAAGACCTTTAACGAAGAGCAGTCCGTATCCAGGGAGCTTATGCTCATAAAGGTCAAATACAATAAGAACAACCGTAAGGACATTCTTGAGATATGTGAGATCTGTTCCGCAGAGATAGTGGATATGTCAAAGACTCACATAATGATACAGATATGCAATACTCCGGAAAAGATCGCGGTTTTCCGCTCAATGCTTTCGGGTATTTCGGTTGTGGAAGTGGCCAGAACGGGCACCCTTGCACTTCCCAAATGCAACGATAAAGACAATTAATGCATAATTATGCATAAAAATGCATCGACGGCTTATTTTTATTGACTTTTGGAAGGCTCTTGTATACAATGATACGTAACGAATTTTCAGAGGTTTGATCATATGAAAAGAAAAGTTTTTCAGCTTATCGTAGACAATACGTCAGGTGTTTTAAGTCGTATTTCAGGTCTTTTTTCCCGAAGAGGATACAATATTGAAAGCATCACCGCAGGTGTTACCGCAGATCCCAAATATACAAGGATCACGATCGTGACAAGCGGTGACAATGATGTTCTTGAACAGATCGAAAAGCAGGTAGCAAAGCTTATCGATGTAAGGGACATCAAGGTCTTGGAACCCTCCAATTCCGTATACAGAGAGCTTGCACTCATAAAAGTCAAGGCTGAAGCCAAAGACAGACAGGGTGTTATCTCAATTGCGGATATATTCCGTGCGAATATCATCGATGTGGGCCCCAAGACTTTGATAATCGAGCTTACGGGCGATCAGGAGAAGATCGATGCATTCCTTAAGCTTCTCGAAGGCTACGAGATCCTTGAACTTGCGAGGACCGGTATAGCGGGTCTTGGCCGAGGGATCGAAAACGTTACTTATCTTCCGTAACAATTTACGAAAGTTAGATAAAAGAAAAATAAAACACATTTTCCAGGAGGAACTAAAAAATGGCAAAGATTTTCTATCAGCAGGATTGCAACCTTGATCTTCTTAAAGGCAAGACAATCGCTATCATCGGCTACGGCAGCCAGGGTCATGCACATGCATTGAACCTTAAAGATTCGGGTTGTCATGTAATAATCGGTCTTTACGAGGGATCGAAGTCATGGGACAAGGCTGTTAATCAGGGATTTGAAGTATATACCGCAGCAGAAGCTGCAAAGAAGGCAGACATTATCATGATCCTCATCAATGATGAGAAGCAGGCCGATCTTTACAAGAATGATATCGAGCCCAACCTTGAGGAAGGCAACATGCTCATGTTTGCTCACGGTTTCAATATTCATTTCGGATGTATCGTTCCTCCCAAGTTTGTTGACGTTACAATGATCGCTCCCAAGGGCCCCGGTCATACTGTAAGAAGCGAATATCAGGCAGGCAAAGGTGTTCCCTGTCTTATAGCTGTTGAGCAGGATGCTTCCGGTAAGGCACAGGATATCGCACTTGCATATGCACTCGGTATCGGCGGTGCGAGAGCCGGCGTTCTTGAGACAACATTCAGGACCGAGACCGAAACAGACCTCTTTGGTGAGCAGGCAGTTCTTTGCGGTGGTGTTTGCGCTCTTATGCAGGCAGGTTTTGAGACACTGGTTGAAGCAGGATACGATCCCCGTAATGCATACTTTGAATGTATCCATGAGATGAAGCTCATCGTAGACCTTATCTATCAGTCAGGTTTCGCAGGAATGCGTTATTCGATCTCCAATACCGCTGAGTACGGTGACTATGTAACAGGTCCCAAGATCATCACAGAAGAGACAAAGAAGACCATGAAGAAGATCCTTTCCGATATTCAGGACGGAACATTCGCAAAGGAATTCTTACTTGATATGAGTCCCGCAGGTAAGCAGGTACACTTCAAGGCAATGAGAAAGCTTGCTTCCGAACATCCTTCGGAGAAGATCGGTGAAGAAGTAAGAAAGCTTTACAGCTGGAATAACGAAGACGATAAGCTTATCAATAACTAAATTTGTACTTGAAAGGATGAAGGGGGACCTTTAATGATCCCCCTTTATTTTTGAAAAAATGGTTTATTCAAATATCCTTGAAGCCATCGGTCACACTCCGATGGTCGAATTAAGCTCTAAGATGGTTCCCAAAGGGGCTGCCAGGGTTATTGTAAAATATGAAGGCTTAAATGTCGGCGGTTCGATAAAGACCAGGACCGCTTACAATATGATCACAAAGGCTGTCAAAGCAGGTTTAATAAAGGAAGACTCGATCATCGTGGAGCCCACTTCGGGCAATCAGGGTATCGGACTTGCTCTCTGCGGTGCAGTCATGGGTTATAAAACGATAATCATAATGCCCGATTCCGTGAGTGAAGAAAGAAGGCTTCTTGTCAGGCATTACGGAGCGGAAGTTATCCTTATAAAAGATGAAGGCAATATAGGCGAATGTATGGAAAAGTGCGTTGAGACCGCACTTAAGATGCAGGAAGAAAACCCGAAGGTTTATATCCCGCAGCAGTTTGAAAATCCAAACAATCCGCTTGTACATAAACATCATACGGGACTTGAGATCCTTGAGCAGGTAGCCGGTCCGATCGACGGCTTTTGTTCGGGATTTGGAACCGGAGGCACGATCTCGGGCATCGGTGAGACATTAAAAGCTCAGAATCCCGATATTGTGATCTGGGCGGTAGAGCCAGAAAATGCGGCGATCCTTGCCGGCGGTACGATAGGCACCCATCTTCAGATGGGAATAGGAGACGGTATCGTACCCAAAAATCTTAACAAAGAGATCTATGATGATATTTATATTGTTTCCGATGAGGAAGCGATAAATACCGCCAAAGATCTTGCAAAAAAAGAAGGACTTATGTGCGGTATATCATCGGGGACAAATGTTGCTGCGGCTATCAAGCTTGCGATCAAACTCGGTGAAGGGAAAACCGTTGTGACGGTACTTCCGGATACTGCCGAGAGATATTTTTCAACACCTCTTTTTGAAGGTGACTGACATTAAGGAGAAATTGCCATGGGAATGACTATGACCCAGAAAATACTTGCAAGTCATGCCGGACTTGAAAGTGTAACAGCGGGACAGCTTATCGAGGCTGATCTTGATCTTGTGCTCGGTAACGATATCACAAGCCCCGTTGCCATCAAAGAAATGGATAAGATGAAGATCGATTCGGTATTTGATAAGGACAAGATCGCTCTTGTGCCCGATCATTTTGTGCCGAACAAGGACATAAAGAGTGCGGAACACTGCAAGTGTGTTCGTGAATTTGCTCTTAAGAACGATATAACCAATTATTTTGAAGTCGGTGAGATGGGAATAGAGCATGCATTACTTCCCGAGAAAGGTCTTACCGTAGCCGGAGACGTGATAATCGGAGCCGATTCTCATACCTGTACTTACGGCGCACTCGGCGCATTTTCCACAGGTGTCGGAAGCACCGATATGGCTGCCGGCATGGCAACCGGAAAAGCATGGTTTAAGGTTCCTTCGGCCATAAAATTCAATATAACCGGAAAGTTTAACGAATATGTAACAGGTAAGGATCTCATCCT
>JAGCCY010000292.1 GCA_017651385.1 Lachnospiraceae bacterium | reverse complement strand
TCATCCGTAAGCTCCACAATAAGAAAACGTTCGTCCTCTTCGGATCTTCTTCTGGTCACATAACCCTTTTTCTCAAGACTTTTAAGAAGCGGGGTAAGCGTGCCCGAATCAAGATGAAGCTTATCGCCGAGTTCTTTGGCACTTATCTTTTCACGCTCCCACATTACCATTAAAGCAATATACTGGGTATATGTGATATCAAGCTTCGAAAGATACGGATGGTAGTTGTTCACTACCTCTCTGGCTGCCGCATAAAGCGGAAAGCATAACTGATTATCAAGTTTTAAAGCTTCGTATTTTTTGTCCATTATAAAGCTGCCTTAACCTTAGCCATTACTGTGTCCATAGAAGTTGTGGGCTCGAAACGCTCAACGATATTGCCTTCTCTGTCGATAAGGAACTTTGTGAAGTTCCACTTGATATTTCCGTTGTTCTTGTAATCTTTATCCATTTTCTTAACAACACCTTTAAGTACCATTGTAAGAGGATTATTGCCGAATCCTTCGAACTTGGTGTTCTCGGTAAGCCACTTATAAAGCGGAATGGCATTTTCGCCGTTTACATCGATCTTGCCGTACTGGGGGAATTTGATACCGAAACGGCCTGTACAGAACTCATGGATCTCATCGTTTGTACCGGGAGCCTGATCCGCAAACTGATTGCAGGGGAAATCAAGTATTTCAAGACCCTGATCGTGGCACTCATCATAAAGTTCCTGAAGTTCCTTGTACTGGGGTGTAAATCCGCAACCTGTTGCTGTATTAACAACGAGAATGAGCTTTCCCTTAAAATCCGAAAGAGCTACATCGTTACCTTTTCTGTCTTTAACCGTAAAATCATAAATGTTCATATAGTTTCCTCCTCATTAGATACATTATCGGTTTGTTCAATCCTGTTAAATAAGAAACTTTATCGGCTTGTTTCATTTAACTTGATTAGATTGTACTCAATTTAATTGAGCGTGTCAAGATATTTTTATAAAATTTTTTATCAATGCTTTTTTATTTCCAGATAGTGCGTAATTCGTTGTACAATGCTGCTGCCTCAATATCGGGATCTACGCCTTTCAGCACGGCATTATATGCTCTTTCAAAAGCCAGGATTGCTTCGGGATCTTCCATTCCGGGATATTCAAGCTGCATTCTTTCCTCGTCCGATTCCATCCTTAAATAAGCATCATAGGAAAAAGAAGCTTCATCCTTGTCGATATTCCGGATCACATAATCATTTATCGGAAAACCTTTATCGTTTCCCTGAAGGGTCGCAAAGTAATCGTCATTTATAAGATAATTCAAAAACCTGCCCGCTTCTTCGGGATTTTCCGTATTCACGCTTATCGCATAAAGAACCGACGGCTTTATATAGTATCCCGATCGATTGTAGATATATGCCCCGGGATAATCACCGGTCACGATCACATTATCAAGTTCTCTGGCCCCTTTTGCCATATAATCGGCATCGGTCACCCAGGTAAAAAAACCCGCTGCCTTACCGTTGGTCACAAAATCCGCTGAGAATTGCGAAACAGGCGGTGTGATCTTCTTTTCCACAAAATATGCTGCCATATTGATAAGCATTTTTACATCGTTTTTGGAAAAGGCGAGTCGACCGGAACTGCTTATAAAAGGTTTACCGGTCTGCTGCTCGGTATATGCAACGGCCGCAAACATGATGGATTTTTGCGACATCATAAGCGGATACGCTTCTCCGTTCATGATCCTTGCCGCATTGAATATATCATCCCAGGTTCTCGGCACACTCATGATACCGTATTCTTCAAATACGGTCTTATTGTAATAAAAGATATTGCTGTTAAGTCCGACAGGTATAGCGTTAAGTTTCCCGTTCACGGTACCGAGCTTAAGCTCCGCGGACTTATAACCGTTAAGATTGATCACGTCTTCAAGTTCCGAAAGATCGTAATAGCCGTTTCCGTCAGCCGAGTATTTAAGAAGCCAGTCATAGTTGATCTGCATAACGTCTTCTTCAAGTCCGGCTTCCATTTTGACCTTGTATTCATTGGGATAATTGGCCCACGAACCGCTTACCGGATTTACGGTGACATAGTCATATTCCCGCTCGTAAGCTTCTATGCCCTTTAACGTATATTCTTCGCGATTGGGCTGACCCCACCATGAAAAACTTATATCCACATGTTCTTTGGCGCAGCCCGACGCAAAAAAAGATGTCAATATGCAAAATGTAAGTATCAGTGAGGAAATCTTTCCGGATCTGCTCATACTCCCTCGGCTTTCTGTCTTAAAAAGAACATATCAACTTCGTTTATTATCTTATCCGCGCCCGAACTTTTAAGGATGTATCCGTCGGGTTTAAGCTCAAGAACCTTTCTGACGCTGTCGGTATCGTTTTTGCCGGTCAGGAATATGACCGGGATCTTTTTAAAATCTTCGTCGTTCTTTAAAAGCTCGAGAACCTGCCTTCCGTCCATTAATGGCATCTCGTAGTCCAAAAGGATAAGGTCGGGTATCGTCTTTGCAAGAAACTGTAAAGCCTTCATACCCGAATCGGCCATAAATACCTTGTATTTATCGCCGAGCCACGCTCTTATATCACGAAGCACGACACCCGAATCGTCCACCACAAGGATCTTCTTTTTGTCTTCCGTTCTGTCCCTGCTTATGTAAGCGATCATCTCTTCAACGGCCTCAGACGCATTGAAAGGTCTTACAAACGTTTTGCTTATAAGCGTATCAGGGATGAGCCGTGTTACGACTTCGATCTCATCGGGCTGACCCACGGCAAAAAAGGGAATATTGTTATCCATAAGTTTGTCCTTGATATATATAAGGGCATCATCATGGATTCCCACGTCTCCGTCCGCAAACAGTACAACGGCTTCGGGATCTTTGAAAGTTTTAAGTGAAGCTACGTCAAATGATGTCACTTCCGCTTTGCGCCCCTGTGCGATAAGTCTGTCAGACATCGATTTCATAAGAAATCCGTCTTTTTCGGCAATTAAAAGAATCATTTCGTACTCCTCCCGCAATATTTCAATATCTCTTCCGCATCTTCTTTAACGGCATCCGCCTTGACCTCGGAAACATCAAGTATAAGCTTGTCCTTAATATCCTTTATCTCATCCGGTACCGAAAACTTTTTAAGTTCACCTATAACACTGTCTACAGTGTCAAAATCAAATGCATCGACGGATTCCGCAATGACGTTCATCATATCCGTAAGGTCCGTAATGTCTATTGCCGGAAGTCCTTCGTCACTGTCGGCAAAATCTTTAAGTACGTTTTTAAACCGTTTAAACTCTTCAAGAAGTTTAGGCGTTTCCTCGTGAATGGTCGCTGTATCGTAAGCGTTTCCGGCTGTTTCCATTCTTTCAAACCACTTTGAAAGATCGGCCGCACCAATATAGCGTGCCGTGTTCTTAAGCCCGTGTACCTCGATCGTATAATCCTTTATCATATCGTCCTTAAGGCAATCTTCGATCTTTGCGGCCTTACTGTCTATCATAAGATAAAAGTTTTTAAGATTATCAAGAAGTATCTCCTTGGTATAAGAACTCTTCATGGCAAGTTCTTTATCAAGCTCTTCGGGGAATCCCTCAGGTACATCGGTATTTCTTTCCTCACTGACTTCTCCGCCTGTCGGATCTTCTTCGTCCGTTAAGTATTTTATCTTTTCGGGCGGAAGCCACTTTATGAATGCATTTGAGATTTCCTTCATATCAATGGGCTTTGAAACAAAATCGTTCATGCCCGCATCATAAAAACTCTTCCTTACCGACTCGATGATATTTGCCGAAAGGGCAATTATCGGAAGCTTCTTGTATTCGTCGCCGTTAAGTCGCCTTATTGCCTCGGTAGCCTCTATTCCGTCCATCACGGGCATCATGTGATCCATGAGCACAAGATCGTAATGTTCTTTTTGCACCATTTCAAGAGCTGCCTTACCGTTTTCCGCAACATCCATTTTAAACTTAAACGGTTCAAGCAACGCAAAGGCAACCTTCACATTCATATCTATATCTTCCGCAAGAAGTATCTTTGCATCCGGTGCGGTAAACTTTATCTCTTCGAGTTCACCCGAAGGCTTTTGCACAACTGTGTGTTCGGAACGTTTCTGCTTTATCGAGAATATGAATTCGCTTCCTTCTCCGTATGTACTCTCGACATCTATCTCTCCTCCCATCATGTTCACAAGCCGCTTGGTTATGGAAAGACCGAGTCCGCTTCCCTCTATGCCTGAATTTTTCTTTTGATCGAGCCTTGTAAACGAACCGAAAAGCTTTGCCTTATCCTCGGGTCTTATTCCGATACCCGTATCCCTGACCGCAAAATTCACGGTATATTCGTCTTCACCGCTCGTTTCCGTATCGACTTTTACTCTTATAAAACCGTGTTCCGTGAATTTTATGGCATTATTCACTATATTGATAAGGATCTGACGCACTCTTGCCGAATCTCCTATCATACAGCGCGGGATGCCGGGATCCAGTTCATATATAAGCTTAATATCCTTGCTTCCGATCCTGTCTGTGAATATCATCGAAAGCTCATCCATAAGATCGGGAAGATCGTACTCGTCTTCGATAAGTTCCATCTTGCCGGACTCGATCTTTGAAAAGTCCAGAATATCGTTAATGATCTGAAGTAAGGCGTGTCCCGAATTTTTAATGTTCTTAAGATATGCCGTATCCTTGTTTGAATGCTCTTCCCTTAACATTACTTCGGTCATACCGATGACCGCGTTCATGGGCGTACGAAGCTCATGACTCATGCTGGCCAGAAATTCGCTCTTGGCTTTGCTTGCCGCGGTGGCATCGGAAGCTGCCTCGACCGCCCTTGTATTTGCATCCTTAAGGGCAAAGATAAGTCTTTCCTTTTCCGCCGTTGCATCTTCGACCGCCTTTTCAAGTTTCTCCCTCTGGCGGTAAAACGTCATCATTACCAGGGTGAAAGAAGTAAATATTATAAACAGGACGGAAACCGAACTCATCGTATTGAACCTGTTTAAACCTTCCGTCATGCTTGAGTTTAAACTTGAAGGAAAGATCTGTAATATAAACCAGTCGCTTCGGCCGACTCTTGATACCGATATGATAGTGGTACCGTCTTCATCCCTGTATCGCATGACAACTTCCGAGGTATTGTCGTCCCTTAAAAAATCCTCAAGTCCCTCATATGTACCTTTTACAAAATCCGCATCCTTAAGTCCGGCGTCGAGCCCCTGTGCAAACCCTGTAATGGCGGTCTCACCCGTTGATACGATAATATCTCCGTCCGAATTTAACAGTAATGTTTCGGGATAGATTCCGAAAAGCTCGGCATTTAAGATCTCTTTGACTCTTATCTTGTCGTAACGGCCCACAAGTACACCCACGACTCTCCCGCTGTCTTTGACAGGCTCGTAGAATATGATCGCAGGCTTGCCGGTTACCGGTGTTCTTTCGACATATGTGTAACCCGATCCTCCCGACATACCGGATCTAAACCATTCTTCATCCCGGCAAGCGGAATTTCCGCCAAGACTGTGGAGAGTTCCGTCCGATGAAGCATATTCTATGTAATCGAAAACCGTCTGGTCGTTGAATGTTTCAAGATAAGTATTGATATCTTCACCCGGGGTCCCCGCGTACATTTTTGAAAGGACTCCCGAAAGACTCTTCAACTTTTTGGCCGCTTCATAAAGAGTATTATCCACATAGTCGGATAAAAGGATCGTTGCATCGGACAGATATTCCTCGTTCTGTCTTGTGATAGTCTCGCGGTTTGAGTTGTTTCTTATAAAATGGAATATAAGCGCAGTTCCGCCTCCCACCAGCAAAAACGCCATAAAAAGAACATTCATCCTTGCCCGCAGGGACAGTTTTTTACGCTTGGTCTTCTTCTGTCTGGCCGCAGTATCTTCCACATGATGGTAAGCATTGTAATAGATATCGAATCGTCCCGCACCCGTAAGTCTTGAAAGTGTATTCCTTAAATCCACGTCCTTACCGAGCACGCTTATGATCTGTCCGTTATATCTTCTCCCGCTTCCCTCTATCATCTCTTCGAAAACTTTTGCAAAGTTTTTGCCCTTTGCACAGTTTCTGCCCAAGATATCGGTCGCTGCGTCTATGGTATCGGCTATGGACACTATATCGATTATGATCTTATACGGCGATGCGGTACCGTCAAAGGATGCGGGATATCCGCTCTTTCCGTCAAAAGACTTATGATGTCCGCACATGACATCCGAATATATACCGAAATCCGGATCGTCGTGAAGTACTTCCCTGTTCTTTATGGGATGCATCTTTATGATCTCAAATTCATCGTCAAAAAGAGGTCTGACCTGCATGTTGATAACCGCGCTTACGGCACACTTTCCAAGATCGTGATAAAAAGCCGCCTTTTCGACATACTTTATGACTGCCTTGTCAAAGTCGCTTTCTTTTGCATAATCGACCGGCCCTTCATCGGTCGACAGCTTTACATGCTTAAGCGGGGCAAACAGCTCCCGGTTAGTCTTAAGCAAAGAAACCGTAATAAGCGATGCGATGCTCTGCACCATCAGACTGTGTATAAAAGTGATCGGCTGGCGTCTTACGAGGTAAGACATGACGATCTCTTCCTTTTCATATGCGCCCCTGGCATACTTAAAATTGTACTCAAAAAGATCCAGCATACACTCATCGTAGCTGTTTATAAGATTATAATCTTCGTATGCTATCGAAGAAATATACTTCATAAATTCATCGGATACGGATCTTATTATTTCACGCTTACGGCTTCTGTCGAGATTTGACTTGTCGGTGATTATCATAAGAACGTACATAAGGCCCAGAGTCTGATCCCTTAATCCTTCATCACCGCCCTGAGTGATCTTTCCCGCTTTTATAAGCTTTGCAATGGTCTTAAAATACATTTCCTCAAGGTCTTTGACTATTTCCGATTCGTCTCTTCGTCTGTAGAAATAGTCGTTTTCCAAAAGGAACAATATATTTACGTATTCATCGTTGGATGTGATGTTCTTTTTCTTAAAAAAGTCAAAGTAATCCGAAAGCTCATCCTCATGGTATTTAAGCACCTGATAAAAAAGCCCGAGAACTTTGCTCTTTAAGATATCCATGTAGATGTCGGCAAGACCGTCTTCCAGAATTTTCTCACCTTTTACGAGAATGTAATACTTTTCAAGCAGATCGTAGTACTGCTCCACTGCCTCCATCTGTGAAGGAGCATCCTTACTGTGCTCGCTTATATAATTGATACCGAGCACGAAAGGATTCATAAGATATCCGGGATTTTCTTCATCGGCAGCCGCTTTCTTAAGGATATCCACATTTTTAAGCGCCATCCTGACCGCTTTTTTGGCGATATCCATTATCTCGGACGCTTTTTCGGGGATCGCTTTTACATAATATTCGTCGACCGTCTGCCAGTACAGGGTATAAAGGTAGGCAAGTTTGGGATAATCCTGCTTTTCCTCGTAGTGAGAGATAAGCATTTTTATGAGTTTTGAATATATCGGAGGATCCTGAAGATTGAAATCCTTGCGGATCTTATAGACATAGTCGTAGACCGCATCCATTTCTTCATCGGAAAGATCCTTTATAACTTCGGATCTTAATTCATCTATCGTCTCTTTATAGGCAAAATACAACTCTCTTGTTTTTGCGGACCTTGTGACAAGAAGATTCTTCCATTCCGCAAAAGGCATCTGTTCAAACAAAGAATCGTTATATTTTCCGAATTCGCGAGATACGACTCTTATCGTATCATCGTATTTTTGCAATACTGTTTCTACCGACATGCGTATACTCCGCTATCAATTTATGGTCATCGTAATATGACAAAGATCAGACTTCTTCTCTGAATTCATCGGCTATATCCAAAAAACAATCGACTATCATGGGGTCAAAGTGCGTACCGGACTCCTCTTTTATGATGGATACGGCCTCGTCAAAAGAATATGCTTTCCTGTAAGGACGGTTCGATATGAGTGCGTCAAAAGTATCCGCTACCGCCATTACCCTGGCCGTAACGGGTATATCTTCTCCTTTAAGACCCTGCGGATATCCTGTTCCGTCCCATCTCTCATGATGGCTCCACGCCATATCCAGCGCGTCTTCCATGTATCCGCCTCCGCCTACCGAAAGGATGGTCTTCGACAAAAGCTTCATACCTTCGGTGGTGTGTTTTTTGACTGTCGCAAACTCTTCGTCGGTAAGCTTTGAGGGTTTGTTGAGAATTGCATCGGATATGGCGATCTTACCCATATCGTGAAGCGGAGCGGCCTTTGCCATCTTTTCCACAAGGTCGGGCTTCATTTTTTTATAATAGATCCCTTTTTTGATCATCTGATTTCCGATCGCTTCGACATAGATCGCTTCTTTCCGGACATGAATACCTGTTCCCTCTTCACGTGCTTCCACCATACCGGCAAAATCCGTGATTATCTTTTCATGCATCTTTGAAAATTTTTCGGTATCGTCGAGTGCCATTAAGAATACGATCAAAAGAAGAGAAGTAAATACGGCTATATTTGAAAGTGATATCCCGTAATTGAACAATATCCACACCGTTGCAAGAATCGGGAAAAGTATGAAAGAAACATATGACATGATCTCTTTTTTGGTCAGGAGCTTTCTGTAGATCGCGACCACGATAAGATCCATTAACATTACAAGAAGCTGAATTACTATGAATATACTGTATAAGCTTTCTCTGTGATACAGATTGTCCGCATCAAAAGAATAAAGATGTCTGGTGAAAATATTGACGATAAGCTGGCACATATCAAGTGCAAGCAGCACCATACCGCAGTAAAACCAGTACGGTCTGCGCCTTGAACCGTTCTCTTTCAGATTAACGGAAAGGAGCCTTGAAATGGTCGCTATCAATAAATGATTCATGGAAAACACGGTAAAATTACTGATACGCACCATGTAATATGCGAGTTTCGAAGGACTGCCCTGGTATACATATGCCAAGGCATCGGCAACAAGCAGAACAAACGTAAACAGATTCATCAAAATGATGTCATTACGCTTGGGATTGTTCTTCCTCATAACCGAACGCGTGATAAAAAACATTACCAAAGCCATAAAAGCGGCCCATGTCTCGATCAACACCTGAGCATATACCGATGCATCCATATAAAAGCCTCCCGCATATCGGCTAAAGCTTTTTTAAAAACACAAAAACCTTATGCCGTATCTTAGATATCTATATCAAGTTCGACGGGGCAATGATCGGAACCGAAAATATCGGTATGGATCTTTGCCTCTTTAAGTTTGTCTTTAAGACTTTCGGAGACCACAAAATAGTCTATCCTCCAGCCTGCGTTCTTTTGCCTTGCCTGAAAACGGTAACTCCACCACGAATAGGCGTCTTTTACATCAGGGTAAAAGAACCTGAATGTATCTATAAGACCGTTATTTACCACCGCATCAAATTTTGCGCGCTCCTCGTCGGTAAAGCCCGCATTGTGATGATTGGTCTTTGGATTTTTAAGATCTATCTCCTTATGCGCAACATTTAAGTCACCGCAGTAGATAACAGGTTTGTCTGCTTCAAGTCTTTTGACATACGCAAGAAAATCGTCCTCCCAGCGCATGCGGTATTCAAGGCGGGAAAGATCTTCCTTTGAATTAGGCACATAGACCGTAATAAGATAATATTCCGGGTATTCAAGCGTTATGACTCTTCCCTCATGGTCGTGTTCTTCGATGCCAAGCCCGTAGGTTACGCTTAAAGGCTCATCCTTTGTAAATATAGCGGTACCCGAATAGCCCTTCTTTTCGGCATAATTCCAATACTGATGATAGCCCGGGAGCGAAAGATCGATCTGACCTTCGGAAAGTTTTGTCTCCTGAAGGCAGAAAGCGTCGGCATCGATCGAATTGAAAAATTCGGTAAATCCCTTATCCCTGCAGGCTCTTAATCCATTAACGTTCCATGATATAAATCTCTTCATAATACCCTCTCATTCTTAAATGATCGCCAAACCATTCTCTTAAACGATGTTTTTTCTTATTATACCAGATATTTAAAAGATTACCCAAAATATAAAAGAGGTGGTCGACTTTGCCGGCTGCCTCTTTTATTGAGAATGGTACATTGGGGTTATGGGGTATGGTAATAATATAGCGTAACTGAATTAATTAATAATTAAAAACAAAAATAGTTTTTTAAAAAAATTTTACCGGGCAAAAAGCCCGGTAAAAACAGTCTCACTTTTTCTTTTTTCCTTTAAATTCTTTTATCTCATTTTCGATCGTGTTGTAGTCGCGTTCAAACAATTCCTCCGAGACCTGCACCCAAAGAATTTCTTCGGGCACACGGTCAAGAACGGCCTTTTGTACAAATGACTTGCTTTTCTCTTTATAGACCGGAAGCCTGTTTTTTGCCTGTATCCTTGCAAGTTCGGGACGCCAGAGTATCTTTATCTTATAAGCCGGCTTGACCTTAGGGTTTGGCTTCGCTTCCCGTAAAACATAAAAATCAAGCTTTCCGTTTATCTCCTCGACACTTATGATCCCCCACCACTCAGGCACATGCTCCGCTATATGACCGGCATGTGAACTACCTACTGCCACAATGTTATAATCGTAATAAAGATTATAATTTTTGACCTGAGCCTCCAGACGGGTGTAACTGTCGTTGTCGCTCTTTATCTCTATACCGTATAGGGCGTCCGGCGTCACCATCACAACATCCGCGCGCACTTTTCCTATCTGTTTTTCTTCGAGAATGCGGATCTTGCCGTATTTTTCCTCAAGAAAATCAAATAAAGGCTCTCTTATGGTACTGTCGTGCGCGGTCAGGGATTCGCTCATTTTGTCTCCTATGCGTTCACAAAACTTAAGGTCTTTTCCATCACATCATGCAGTATTTCTATATTTTCAAGCCAGTTTTCGCATTCAAGCGAATGGTTGCATTTTTCGTATTCGTAAAGCGGAACGTCCTGTTCTTTTGCAAGCCGTTCAACTTCCTTTAATTCCGACCACGGGTCGTTTGTACCTATGAATGCTATCGCATTCTTAACGGAAAAAGAAAAGGTCTTCTCGACAGGGGTATAAAGAACAAGCTTGGCATGAATATTACGATCCATTGCATACTTCGCCGCAACGCCGGTCCCGATGCTCTTTCCCACAAAGACGACGTTTTGATAATCTTTAAGATCAAGTGCATCCAAAGCTTCTTTTGCCTGACCGTAAGCTATCTTTGCGGCTTCGTCCATCCCGGCTTTGTCGCCTCTTATCTTTTGGGGAAGGTTTTCGTATCCAACGCAATAAGTCTCATAGCCTAAACCCGACAATATCCTTCTTGAATAATAAAGAAGAGGTTTGTCGTTGTGATACCCGATGCCCGGAAAGAAAACAGCAATGGATTTTGTGTTCATACCTTCTGATCCTCAAGTTTTTCGTACCATTTGCCGTCCGCTGCGGCACGCTTTATGAAGTGATCGGCCTCAAATGCAAGTTCTTCCACGAGATCCGTGTCAATGTTGTGACCACAGTTTGAATAGACCACAAGCTTACAATGCGGAAGGCATTTTGCCGTCCTTATCATAAGATCGGGAGTGCTTATCGGATCGTCGACACCGCCGAGTATAAGTGTGGGAACATCGATCTTTCTTAACTGCTCGCAAAGAGTCTCCTCGTCTTTGTATTTCATAAGGGGACGGCCGTACTCAACAGCCTTTTCCCTTTCGTCCGCTTCGGGAAGGTTTGAAATCCATAAAGCCCTTTTATCGCGCCTTGCCTGTCTTTTTTCGTCGCTGTCGATCGGCGGATCCATCGGAGGCGGCGATGAAATGATACCCTGAAGCAGCATCTGTCTTATGGACATGACACCTTCTTTTAAACTGTGCGGTCCCGGCACCATGGCCACAAAAGCATTTACTCTGTCGGGATCGTTAAGCATTAAATGCCAGCCAAGCCCCGCTCCGTGCGAAGCTCCCATATAGGTGAATTTATCGATCCCGAGGGCATCCGCAACCTTTACAACATCGGATGCAAAAACATCGTACCAGTTCTCACCGTAATCAACCGTCACATACGACGAAGGCGCAAACCCTCTTAATGTAATGCAATACACATGATAACCCATTTCAGCGAGCTTCTGCTGCACGCCTTCAGGGTAAAATCCAACCTGCGCGGAAAGAATGTACTTGTCTCCGTTTCCGTATTCTTCGTAATATACTGAAATTCCTTCATCAACTTTAACCGATCCCATATACTGCCCCTTTCTTTCGCCTAAACCACCATAAACGGTGTAAATCTCTTTTTGTAGAAAGGCTCGTTGTCGGCCACCTTGCGTCCGAAATCGGAATCCATCGGGATTATGTCGATATACATGCCTTTAGGAAGAAATTCTCTTCCCGCATCCGCAATGCCGTTAAATATCTCGTTCTGATCTCCCTTAAAATCGACCGTAAGAAGGAAACTCTGCTCACCGTCTTTGATCATCAGTTTAAGATATATGGCATTTATGTCCTTATTTGTCTTTGCATACTCTTTAATGGCTTCCGTCATTTCCGTCGGATAAGGGCTGGGCTCGCCTACCGTTACCTCTGTATCCTTTTCGATTATCATCTTGTCGACTTTTGCAAATGCGGCATTTTTCTTGGCCTTTATAAACTTTATAAGATCCGGAGGAAGTATCATGTTGTCGCCGAACGCATTGATGATGGCACCCTGGTTCTGCTGCTCGGTAAGCGCACATATCTCATCGAAGGAAAAGATAAGTGTGGTGGGATTACCCTGCGCATACTTCTTCCATTTTCTTAAATTTTCCCAGTCTGTGAAAAGCGGAAGAAGTATCTCACCGCTCTGTGTCTTAAGCTGGTCGAACTTGATCTTTAATCCTGCCTTGAATGTGGCTGTCCCGTCATCGTGTTTTTCGATCATCGACTCATCCATATCCGTAACCACCAGAAATACCGCGTCAAGCGCTATCTGCTTACAGATCTTGTCCATAAGCTCTCCGTACTCCGGATCGTAAGTGTCGATGCCTGCCCTCTTACTTAAAAGCTCGTTAAGATAAGGATTCTCAACAGGCTTGTTAACATCCCAATTGATCATATGAACTCCTTTAATATAAAATAGATCGTCCCGGCACAAAACTGTCATTTTATGCCCGCATCAGGGTTTTTACCCTATGATGGTATGATAGTCTTGATTTAAGATACGGTCAAGCAAAAAGGGACGCATAAGCGTCCCTTGAAATTCTTTATTAATCTACCTTAAGGATAAGTTCAAGTATCCTTCTTGCGCAGGTCTCGAGATCTTTTCTCGTAAGAGCGCCCTTGTCCATTGCAAGCTTTAAGCGGTCGGGGAAACCGTTGGCCATCTTTATATCGTTTCCTGCAAGAACTTCCTTGTAGTGCTCGCTCCTGCCCCACCAGTCGGTAGTAACAAGTCCCTTAAAGCCCCACTCGCCGCGGAGGACATCGGTAAGAAGCTCCTTGTTCTCGGCTGTCCTTACGCCGTTTATCGCATTGTAAGACGACATGATCGTGTATGGTGAAGCCTCCTTTACGATTATCTCAAATACCTTAAGATAGATCTCGCGAAGAGCTCTTTCCGAAACTCTCGAATCACAATGCTTTCTGTTCGTCTCCT
>JAGCCY010000291.1 GCA_017651385.1 Lachnospiraceae bacterium | reverse complement strand
CAGTTTTTGACCTATGCCTGTTCGGTGGGTTCTTACTACGATCTTCCCCTGATAAACGGTCTTCTTGCGATCCTGTATCTTTCTTTTGCCGCAGTCGTGATCGTTTCTGCGTTTAATATAGAAGGAAAAGTGCTTCCCGTGATTGCCGGCGGCCTTCTTGTAACGTTTCCTTCGGTTTCTTCGACTTTTGCCTATACATATACGATAGACGGATATATGCTCGCAGTGCTTCTAGCATGCCTTGCATATCTTCTTTCAAGAAATCTCAAATACGGTTTTATCGCCGGAATATTCGCTCTTGGGTTAAGCATCGGTATATATCAGGCGGAGTTTTCTTTTACGATACTTCTTTGTATCTTCGGTCTTATGCTTGATATCTTAAACGGCGAAAAGACAAAAGAGCTTCTTACAAAGGCTTTAAAATATGTTGTGATGGGTATAGGCGGATACGCATTTTACATTATTACGCTAAAGATAATGCTTTCCGTTAAAAATACCGCGATCTCAGGCTATCAGGGTACAGACCGCGTATCGACATTTAAGCTTTCCGAACTTCCCGCGGGACTTAAAGCCGCCTGGGACAATTTCTACTACTTTGTAAGATACGGCGGAGCCTTTTCGACGACTTTGGCTTTAAAGATCTTCTATCTTATCTTTATGGCCATGGGCATCGTTTCTTTTATATATCTATTTATAAAGAAAAAAACATACAAGAATCCTTTAAACATCATATTTCTTGTAATACTTGCAGCGGTCACGCCTTTTGCTTCATGCCTTATCACGATCCTTTCGCCCGATACATATTTCCATCTTTTGATGCGTATGCCGTGGGTGGTCATAATGTTATTCTTTGTGGCACTTCTCAATATGTTTAACAAAGAAGTGGCTGTTAAGTTTGAGACCTGCATTTCGATCGTGTCCGTCGTATCGGCACTTGTACTTATACTTCAGTTTGCCGTTGCGGGAAATATCGCTTACTTTAATCTTAACGAGCGTTACGAAAAAACCTTTGCGACCTGCGTAAGACTTGTGGACAGGATAGAACAGACCGAAGGCTACAAAGCCGGTATGCCTGTTGCGATACTGGGCGGTTTCCCGGATGAAAACTATTATCCCTCAATCGATATCACCAAAGACGATCTAAGCGGTTATTTCGGAGTGGACGGAAATCTGGTGTGCAATTCCTCGGGTTCGTATCAGACCTTCTGTGAAAGATATTTAAACTTTACTTTCCCGATCCTGACGATTGAGGAAGAACTAAAGATCGTCGATACCGATGAATTTAAGGCAATGGACAAATTCCCTGCCGAAGGAAGTTTTAAGATCATAGACGATGTACTGGTGATCAAGTTAAACGGCTGATAAAATTGATCATATTTTCAGAGTAAAAAAATAACCCGGTTCACTTTATAGTGAACCGGGTTTCATTATATATCCTATCAAAGTCTGAATAATGTTCCGATAATACCACGGCCTAAAGATGCACCGACGTTACCGCCCAAAGTCTTTCCAAACTTACCGCCGAAACCGCCGAGCGATTTACCAAGGTCACGGCCGATCGTGCCTGCTGTTGATGATGCAACGGACTTGGCTGCGCTCTTAACCGCCTTACCCTTCTTTGCTTTTTCTTTCTCAGCTTCCTTTTCGGCCTTAGCCTGAGCCTTTGCGGCTTCCTTATCGGCTATAGCCTGTTCTTTTGCCGCTGCCGCTTCTTCAGCAGCCTTGGCTGCTTCTTCTTCAAGCTGTAAGCTTCTTCTCTGCATGAATTCATAAGCCGAGTCATTGTCAACATACTCCGCATATTTATTGTAGAATTCGGAATTGTTGATCGTGGACTGCCGCGTCATCTCATCGAGTGTTCCGAGCAAACTCTGCGGAGGAAGAATCTTCGCTCTCTGTACCATAGTGGGAATACCCTTAAGATCGAGTACGGATACAAGCGCTTCACCTGTTCCGAGTTCCTGAAGAGTATCGTAGGTATTAAAATCGGGATTCTCTCTGAACGACTTAGCTGCGGCTCTCGCACCTTCCTGCTCCTTGGGAGTGTATGCGCGAAGTGCGTGCTGGATCTTGTTGCCGAGCTGGGCAAGTACGCCATCGGGAATATCCTTCGGATTCTGTGTGATAAAGTAGATACCTACGCCCTTTGAACGGATGAGCTTAACAACCTGCTCGATCTTATCAAGCAATACCTTATTGGCGGTATCGAAAAGCATATGAGCTTCATCGAAGAAGAACACCATCTTGGGCTTCTCGGGATCACCGATCTCGGGAAGTGATTCGAACAGCTCACTCATAAGCCAGAGTAAGAATATCGAATACATCTTTGCATTAAGCGCAAGCTTCTGTGCATCAAGGATCTGGATCATACCTCTGCCGTTAAAATCGGTCTTCATCCAGTCTCTTATATCGAGTGCGGGCTCACCGAAGAACTGATCGGCACCGTCCGATTCCATTGCCACTATTCCTCTGGTAATAGCTGCAAGGCTTGCCTGTGCGATATTACCGTATTTTAAACTGTATTCCTTGGACTTTTCGCCTACATACTGGCACATAGCCTTTAAGTCCTTTGTATCGATCAAAAGGATTCCTTCTTCATCGGCTATCTGGAAAATGATAGTAAGGATATCCGTCTGTGTATCGTTAAGACCCATGATACGGCTTAAAAGAAGCGGGCCCATCTCTGTAACGGTCGTACGGAGCGCAAGACCTTTCTCTCCGTATACATCCCAGAAATTAACGGGATAACCCTTGCTCTCGAAGCCCTTCTCATTAAGATTCATGGCTTCAACTCTTTTAACGATATTTTCACTTTCATCGCCCGGCTTCATCATGCTTGCAAGGTCACCCTTAACATCAGCCAGAAATACCGGAACCCCCATATCACTGAAGGACTCAGCCATAACTCTCAACGAAACGGTCTTACCTGTACCGGTAGCACCGCAGATCATACCGTGACGATTGGCCATCTTAGGATAAATGTAAATGTCTTCGTCGCCGGCTTTACCAATAAGTATTTTGCTATCGTATAACATAAGTTGCCTCCTTAAAAAGAAAAATAATTCCCTATAAAATATAATACTTTCTATCACTTGCTTAAGTCAAACGGATAATGCAACTTTTCAAAGGTTATTTACGAAGCCTCAACGCATTAGTGACCACGAAGAGAGAACTTAAGCTCATGCATGCGGCGGCGATCGCAGGGGTAAGGCGAAGTCCGAAAGGAAGGAATAAGACTCCCGCTGCGATCGGAATGCCGATCACATTGTAAAAGAACGCCCAGAAGAGAGTCTCCTTTATGATCTTCATAGTTCTTTTACTTAATGAAAGAGCATATGCGGCATCTTTAAGAGAATCCTTCATGAGGATAAAGTCGCCCGAATCGACCGCTATATCGGAGCCTCTTCCTATAGCTATCCCGACATCTGCTTTCACCAAAGCGGGTGCATCATTGATACCGTCACCGATCATTGCAACCTTTTTGCCGTCATTTTGAAGTTCTTCCACGATCTTAAACTTATCATCGGGAAGGATCTCCGAATATATCCTGTCTACGGGAAGGTCTTTGGCTATGGCTTCTGCCGTGATCTTATTGTCGCCCGTTGCAAGTATCACGCTTAAGCCTTCTTTTTTAAATTCACTTAAAGCTTCAAGAGAGTCTTCTTTTATCCCATCCATAAGAGCGATCGTTAAATAAAGGGATTCCCCCGCAAGCAAAAGAACCGTCTTTCCTTCGGCGCTTAACTTATCTACCGTCCTTAAAGTATCTTCATCAAGCGATATGCCGTTTTCCGACATAAATTTCGCATTGCCGATCAAATATTCTTTTCCGCCGATCTTTCCCTTAAGGCCGCCTCCGGGTACATTCTCGACATCTGATACGTTCAGATCTTCTCCGCCATGATTTTTCTCCTTATAATCCCTTATGGCAATGGCGTAAGGATGTTTTGAACCCGACTCAAGCGACGATGCCTTTATCATATATTCTTCCGTAAGTGTTTCATCGGTTGATATCACATCGGTTAAAGTCATTATGCCTGCTGTGAGCGTACCTGTCTTATCAAGCACTACACAGTCCACATCTTTAGCGGTTTCAAGGCATTCGGAAGATCTTATCAGGATACCGTGACGCGCGGCATTTCCCGTTCCCGCCATCATGGCTGCGGGAGTGGCAAGCCCCAAAGCACACGGGCAGGATATTACCAAAACACTTATGGCAAAATTAAGGGCTAAGAACAATCCGTGCGCCGTTAACATCCAGACGATAATTGTT
>JAGCCY010000290.1 GCA_017651385.1 Lachnospiraceae bacterium | reverse complement strand
GGGAAGGTTATGACGCTTTCCTACTTCAAAGTCGTTGGGGTCGTGAGCGGGTGTGATCTTTACAACACCTGTACCGAACTCCATATCAACGTAATTGTCTTCAACGACCGGAATGGCTTTATTAACTATGGGAAGCCATACTTCGCGTCCCTTAAGATAGGTATAACGCTCATCATCGGGGTTTATGGCAACGGCAGTATCACCGAGCATTGTCTCGGGACGGGTTGTCGCAAACTCAAGAAACTCTGTTGTCGAAGGCTTTCCGTCCTCTACAAGGGGATACTTGATGTGCCATAAATGGCCTGCCTGCTCTTCATATTCAACTTCCGCATCGGAAATCGACGTGTTACAAACAGGACACCAGTTTATTATCCTTGAGCCCTTGTATATCCAGCCCTTTTCGTGCATTTTGCAGAACACTTCGGTTACGGCCTTGTTACAGCCTTCATCCATCGTGAATCTCTCTCTGTCCCAGTCACACGAAGAACCCATCTTCTTAAGCTGGGAAATGATCCTTCCGCCGTACTCCTTTTTCCATTCCCATGCGCGTTCAAGGAATTTTTCTCTTCCGAGTTCTTCTTTTGAGGTTCCTTCCTTTTTAAGGGTCTCGATGATCCTGACCTCTGTAGCTATGGATGCATGGTCTGTTCCGGGCTGCCATAATGCGTTATATCCCTGCATTCTCTTAAAACGGATAAGGATATCCTGCATGGTGTTGTCGAGAGCATGACCCATGTGAAGCTGTCCCGTGATGTTCGGAGGCGGGATAACTATCGTAAAAGGTTTTTTGCTTTTATCAACTTCGGCATGAAAATACTTTTTATCAAGCCAGTTTTGATATATCCTGTCTTCCATCCCTTTGGGATTGTATGTTTTTTCCAATTCTTTTTTCATAACTAAACTCCCTGATATTTTTAATCTGTCAATGTTTCGAGTTCATCCAAAAGTGCACCGCACTTCTTAAGTGCAGCCTCAATAGGTGCGGGTGTCGAAAGATCCACGCCTGCGATCTTTAAAAGTTCGACCGGTGCATCCGTACATCCGGATGATAAGAACTTCTTGTACTGCTCGACCATCGGTGCGCCTTCTTTTAATATCCTTTCAGAAATATCAACTGCGGCGCAGAAGCTTGTTGCGTACTGATAAACGTAGAAATTCATATAGAAATGAGGTATTCTCGCCCACTCGTATGCGATCTCATCGTCCGAGATCATATCGGGACCGTAATACTTCTCGTTTATCTCCTTATAAAGGGCACACAGTTTTTCGGCGCTTAAGTCTTCACCTGCTTCGGCCATTGCATTCGAACGCATTTCAAATTCCGCAAACATTGTCTGTCTGTAAACGGTCTGCTTAAAGGAATCCACAAAATGATTGAGCAAGTATGCTCTCTCCTTTTTGTCTTCCGTATTCTTAAGAAGATAATCCAGCAAAAGAAGCTCGTTTGTGGTCGAAGCGACTTCGGCAACGAAGATCTTGTAATCGCTGTAGATCGAAGGCTGGTTCTTGCATGTATAGTATGTATGCATCGAATGACCCATCTCGTGGATGAGTGTAAACATATCGTCAAGCGAATCGCCGTAATTTAAGAGCATATAAGGGTGACATCCGTAGACGCCTGCGGAATAAGCTCCTCCGCGCTTGCCCTTGTTCTCGTATACATCTATCCAGCGGTTTGCAAACGCTTCTTTTACCACCGACACATAATCGTCACCCAGGACCGCAAGTGCCTTGACAACCGTTTCCTTGGCTTCCTCGTAAGGAACCTTTCGCGCGGTGTCGGGTATGATGGAAGTATAAACATCATACATATGAAGTTCATCGACTTTTAAGCACTTTTTGCGGAGCGATACATATCTGTGGAGCACATTTAAGTTTTTGTCCACCGTATCGATAAGGTTCTTATACACCTCGGGCGATACGTTGTTATGATCGACGGCAGCCTCAAGTGTTGTTTTGTATCCGCGAAGCCTGGCATTAAAGATGTGCGTCTTTACTTCGCCGCTGAAGGTTGAAGCAAGCGTGTTTATATAATGCCTTATCTGCGAATAGTAAGCCTTGAAGGTATCCTCTCTCACCTGTCTGTTCGCGGATTCGAGAAGTCTTACGAAACGGCCGTCCGTGATGACCGTCTCCTCACCGTTTTCATCCTTTACCGCGGGATATGTCGAATCGACATTCATAAAGGTTGAGTACACATCCTTAGGTACAAATGCGATCTCAGAAGCAAGCGCCACCGCTTTTTCGACCTCAACGCTTAAGGTGTGAGGTTTTAAACGCCTTGTTTCCTTTATCATTATCCTGTAAAGTTCAAGTTCCGGCTTTTCTTTAAAGAACGCTTCGATCTTTTCGTCGTCGCAGGCTATGATCTCTGGATCCACAAAAGCGGTCTTGCTTGAGATCTCCGATGATAAGCCTATGATCTGCATATACATCGAACGGCCTTCGGGATTGCCCTGATCCACATCGAAAACTCTTCCGGCATACTCGAAAACCCTGTTTACCTTTTCGCCTATTATCCTGTACAATTCAAGGACTTCATACAAAGTGTCCGCACTTTCGCAGACCCGGCCTTCATATTTTGTTGTCTCTTCGACTTTTTCTTTTACAAACTCAACGTCCTTGTCATAAGCCGATTTGTCCTCATAAAGATCCTTAACATTCCATGTATACTTTTCTTCCTGCTGATCTCTCGTAATAACTTCTTTAGCCATTCTGCCTCCCATAAATTAAATTTAGAATTAAGTTTTGTTTAGATGCGTGCAAAAAAACACCCTTTGACACTTTACTGTCAAAGGGCGTTGATAACGCGGTACCACCTTTGTTCGCCCATACCTCACGGCATGGTCCTTGATAACTCCTAACAGAGTCTGCTCTGTAACGCGAGCTCACGGGTCAGACTACTCAACACG
>JAGCCY010000289.1 GCA_017651385.1 Lachnospiraceae bacterium | reverse complement strand
GCATACGACGATGAAAGCTTCGTGGAGATATCAAAGGATATAGCAAACATCCTCTACGGGATCATGAATGCCAACATCGACATTCCGTCCGCCGACCTCTTTGTGGTGAGATTTTCAAGCAATTCTCTTGAGTATCTCGGAATACTTAAGATGAATTATAAGCCCAAATACACACACAGATGCGTCCCCGAAGAGGACGGTCTTGTAAATGAGATATTCAGTTATAAAGAGATACTTCCCGCAGGCTCTCAGAAGCTTGCCGAGGCTGCGGTGATAAGGCTTAACGATCTTGCTGTTTGGCTTGTTGAAAAAAAGGCTGAGATAAACGGCAAGAAAGAAGATTATTTCAGCGAATATTTTTTAAAATGTTCCGCAAAGATGAGCGATAAAAAGAAACTTGCCGTTGTGACAAAAGCGATAGAAACCGTCAATAACAACGCTTACGAAGATATGTACCGCTACGAGCCTTTAATGAAGGCAAAAGCGCTTATCAATACGGAGCTTGAAAAGAACGGCGGATTTACCGTTGAGAGGATCGCGGATGTCGTATATGCCGACAGGCCGGACCTTAAGACCGAATTTCAGGATAAGATGGAGCAGTACAACCTTATCCATGAGGAGGTTGCACCCGTAAGCGAAAATACCACCAAGAAATATCAGAAACAGTGCCTTATAACCGACACGGGTATCGAGATAAAGATCCCGATGCTCCAGTACGAAGATGATAATGTCGAATTCATCACAAATCCTGACGGCACGGTTTCTTTGCACATAAAGAACATAGGAAACATAAGTGCAAAATTTTAGACGAGTCAGAAAAGAGGACTTGCAACATAAGTCTTCTTTTTCTATAATGTGTAGGAAAGCGCTTACATTATTGTAAAAACAATATTTTTCATAAAAACGGAGGTTTAGATATGAACGGGGTACTTGAGAAAATAGAAAAGATCGGAATAGTTCCCGTAGTGGTCTTGGACGACCCTAAGGATGCAAAGCCTTTGGCAGAGGCTTTGATAAAAGGCGGTCTTCCCTGTGCGGAAGTAACTTTCAGGACGGCTGCGGCCGAAGAATCCATTAAGAGAATGACCGAAAGCTTTCCCGAAATGCTGGTCGGCGCCGGAACTGTGCTTACCACCGAGCAGGCAGACAGAGCGATAAATGCGGGTGCCAAATTTATCGTGGCACCGGGGCTTAATCCCACGGTCGTAAAACACTGCATAAATAAGGGTATTCCCATGGTTCCCGGAGTCAACAATCCTTCGGATATAGAGGCGGCTTTGGAACTTGGGCTTGATGTGGTCAAGTTCTTTCCTGCCGAGCAAAGCGGCGGACTTGCAATGATAAAGGCAATGTCGGCTCCGTATGTAAATGTAAAGTTTATGCCGACAGGCGGCATAAATGCCGGAAACATCTGCGATTATCTTGCCTTTGACAAGATCATCGCCTGCGGCGGATCCTGGATGGTCAAAAAAGATCTTGTGGCAGCGGGAAAGTTTGATGAGATACAAAAGCTTACGGAACAGGCTGTACAGACCATGTTAGGCTTTTCATTAAAGCACCTGGGCATCAATTTCGACAACGGCGAAAAGGCTGTATCCGTATGTGAATCATTTGCAGATCTTTTTGGTTTTTCGGTCAATAAAAATACCGATGTATCGGCATTTGCGGGACAGTGGATCGAAGCGATGAAGTCGGTCGGACGCGGAACGCTCGGACATCTCGGTATTTCCACCAATTCCGTTTTAAGAGCAAAGAATTATCTTGAAACCGTTAAAGGAGTAAGATTTGCGGAAGATACCGCAAGATACGTTAACGGTAAGCTTGATTTCATATATCTTGAAGATGAGATAGGCGGTTTTGCGGTACATTTGGTGCAGTAAAACAAAATGTACGCTTCACAAAAAATGCGCGCAAAAAGATTTTTGTTTTTGAAGGGAGATTTATATGGCTAAAGTCATTACAATGGGCGAGATCATGTTAAGGCTTTCGACCCCCAACTATGAAAAATTTATTCAGGCAGATGAGTTTGACATCAATTACGGCGGCGGCGAGGCCAATGTAGCCGTATCTCTTGCCAATTACGGACACGATGCCGAGTTTGTGACCGCTGTTCCGGCCAATGAACTGGGTGACTGTGCGGTTGCGGCATTGAGAAAATACAATGTCGGCACAAAGAACATAGCACGCTGCGGAGAAAGACTCGGTATCTATTATCTTGAGAGCGGTTCATCCGTAAGACCTTCAAAGGTTGTGTACGACAGAGCACATTCTTCGATATCGACGGCCACAAAAGCCGATTTTGATTTCGATGCGATATTTAAAGATGCGGACTGGTTTCATTTTACAGGCATCACTCCCGCACTTTCCGATTCCGCTGCGGAACTCACCGAAGAAGCTTTAAAAGCAGCCAAGGCACACGGCGTTAAGGTTTCTGTCGACTTAAACTTCAGAAAGAAGCTCTGGTCTTCCGAGAAGGCGCAAAAGGTCATGAAGAACCTCATGAAATATGTCGATGTCTGCATAGGCAATGAAGAGGATGCCGAGCTTGTGCTCGGATACAAGCCCGGAAAGACTGACGTTACGAGCGGTGAGCTTGAGCTTGCGGGATATAAGTCGATATTTGAGCAGATGGTTGCCGATTACGGTTTTGAATACTGTGTATCTTCTCTTCGTGAGAGTCATTCGGCTTCCGATAACGGCTGGTCGGCATGCATCTATAACAGCAGGACAAAAGAATTCTATCATTCAAAGACATACAGGCTCCATCCCATCGTTGACCGCGTGGGCGGAGGTGATTCTTTTGCCGGCGGAGTGATCTGCGGACTTTTGGACGGTAAGGATTTTAAGGATGCACTTGAGTTCGGCGTTGCGGCTTCGGCGCTTAAACACACGATACCCGGCGACTTTAACTTCGCTTCACGTAAGGAAGTGGACACTTTGGCGGGCGGAGATGCATCCGGAAGAGTACAGAGATAAACGGTAAATTTCATACCGATATTTGGCTGGACTTTCGAACAAACATTTGGTAATATAGAGGGCGGACATCGAAAAGATGTCCGCTTTTTGAGGTATTTATGAAGTGGATAGTACTTGTACTTATTTACGGGATCCTTAAGGGCATTCGTGATGTTTCAAAGAAAAAAGCCCTTGAGAAGAACGGTGTGACAGAGGTTTTGTTTGTCTATACGCTGATAGCATTCTGTCTGGTCTTACCCGATGTAAGGAATGCCGGAGGCGTGGCGGCAAGAGACCTTCTTCTTACGGCTTTTAAGTCTTTTGTCATATTTATAGCTTTCCTGTGCGGATTTATCGCCATCGATAAGATGCCCATAGGTATATACGGTATAGTGGATCTGTCCAGAATGGTATTTTCGCTCATACTCGGTGTCATAATACTTAAAGAGACCATGGGCTTTAACCAGTATCTCGGTATGGCGCTTGTGATCATAGGTTTGCTGCTTCTTAAATACATCCCCGTTTTTATGAACGGAAAGGGCAATTTTAAGATACGGGACAAAGAAAAAACGGTCCTGTCCGCATGGATCCTCGTTGTGGCTTTTATATCCACATTCTTAAATGCCGTATCGGGCATACTGGATAAGATCTTAATGCGCACCATGACAAGCTCACAGCTTCAGTTCTGGTATATGCTGTTCATGCTTGTCTATTACGGATTGTACGTGCTTATATCACGCACGAAGATCGACTGGAAGAGCGTGCTTAAAAACCCTCATGTATGGCTTATAGCCGTACTGTTTATCATAGCCGACCGCTGCCTTTTCCTGGCAAACGGAGACCCCGCTTCCAAGGTCACGGTAATGACCATACTCAAGCAGATCTGTGTTATCGTTACGATAGTGGGCGGGCGCATAGTATTTAAAGAAAAGAACATGGGATACAAGATATTCTGTGCCCTTGTGGTATCGGCCGGAGTTGTTATATCGGCATTATAAGATCATTACGGAGAAATTATGAGTATATACGACAGACTTAACGAACAGCAGAAAGAAGCGACCTTTACGGTAGACGGGCCTTTGCTCATATTAGCGGGTGCAGGCTCTGGCAAGACAAGTGTCATTACACACAGGATCGCCTATCTTATCGATGAAGCGGGCGTCAATCCTTACAATATCCTCGCTATAACCTTTACCAACAAGGCTGCGGGCGAGATGCGCGAAAGAGTGGATAAGCTTGTTGGTTTCGGCTCCGAGCAGATACATGTTTCGACCTTTCACTCAATGTGCGTAAGGATATTGAGGCGGTTTGCGGATCACATAGGGTTCGATTCGAATTTTACGATCTACGATACCGACGATCAGAAGCATCTTATCAAGGATGTGACAAAAAAGCTTGAGATAGACACAAAGCAGTACAAAGAACGCGAGATCATGAACGCTATCTCGCATTGCAAGGATGAGCTTATCACTCCCGATGAATATTATATGTCCGCAATGGGTGATTTCAGGAAAAGAAAGATCGCCGATTGCTACAGGGAGTATCAGCAGGCGCTTAAGAAGAACAATGCATTTGATTTTGACGATCTTTTAATGAAGACCGTAGAGCTTTTTAAATCAAATCCCGATGTGCTTTCAAACTATCAGAATCGCTGGCAGTATATCCTGGTCGATGAGTATCAGGACACAAATACCGCACAGTTTGAGCTCATAAGACTGCTTGCGGGCTCAAGGCACAATCTTTGTGTGGTCGGTGACGACGATCAGTCCATATATCGCTTCAGGGGAGCCAACATCAGAAATATCCTTGATTTCGAACATTTCTATCCGGAGGCAAAGGTTGTAAAGCTTGAGCAGAATTACCGCTCCTGCCAGAACATCCTTGATGCGGCAAACGCCGTTATAAGAAACAACGCATCCCGTAAGGATAAAGCACTCTGGTCCAAAAAGGACAGGGGCAGCAGCATACATTTCAGACAGTTTGATAACGGGTTTGAAGAAGCGGAATATGTCTCTCTGGAGATAAAGAGAAATGTCCGCGAGGGCAACAGTGAGTATCATGAAAACGCAGTGCTGTACAGGACAAATGCACAGTCGCGTTCTTTTGAAGAAAGACTTATAAACGACAATGTGCCGTACAGGATAGTGGGCGGGGTAAACTTCTATTCAAGGCGTGAGATAAAAGACCTTATCGCATATCTTAAGACGATAGATAACGGAAGGGATGATATAGCCGTGCGAAGGATCATCAATATACCAAAGCGCGGTATCGGAGCCACCACCATCAACAAGGTTCAGGATGTGGCAGATTCACACGGGATATCGTTCTTTGACGCTCTTGAAAGACCTGACCTTACCGGTGTTCGCGGCGCAAGCTATGATAAGCTCCACAATTTTGTGAATATGATACTTATGTTTCGTGCAAGGCTTGAAGAAGAGGGTGTTTCAAAGATCCTTGATACTGTCCTGGACGTTACGGATTATATCAACAACATGGATGTCGAATCCGAGGAGGAGGCAGAGGACAGGATAGAGAACATCGAAGAACTCCGTTCAAAGATCGCAACCTACTGTCAGGAAAGCGAGCATCCGACGCTGTCCGAGCTTCTTGAAGAGATCGCGCTGATTGCCGATATCGATTCCGTCGATGAAAATGAAGACAGGGTCCTTCTTATGACCATTCATTCGGCAAAAGGTCTTGAGTTTAAGAATGTATATCTTGTGGGTATGGAAGACGGTCTGTTTCCCAGTTACATGTCGGTATCGGCGGGTGATGTCGAGATCGAGGAGGAGCGAAGGCTTGCTTACGTAGCCATTACAAGAGCCAAGGAAGAACTTACCATAACGGCCGCTAAGGCGAGAATGAACCGCGGAGAGACACAGTACAACCCGATAAGCAGGTTTGTGCGAGAGATCCCGAACGATCTTTTCGATATAGCTCCGATGACTTCGAGACGTTCCTACGATCGCGATGAAGACGATTATTCGGAGAGCTTTTCAAGGAAGCCTTATTCCGTTACCGGTTTTTCGGGATTTAAGCGCGAAGCGGATACGGATGAGAGTTCTTTTACCGGATTTAAAAGGGCTCCCGAAAACACATACAAAAAGCAGGAAGGATTATATATTCCAAAGAAAACGCCCGAGGCCGACAAGCCGTTTATATCAAAGATGCCGGGTGTAAAGAAAGGATCCGATCTTGGCGGGAACGGAGCACTTGATTACGGAGTCGGCGATCGTGTAAGACATGTCAAATTCGGCGAGGGTACTGTTTTTAAGATAGAAGATACCGGCACCGACAAAAAAGTTTCCGTACAGTTTGATACCGCAGGCACAAGGATCATGTATGCTTCTTTTGCAAGGCTTATGAAGCTATAAAAAAGTGGTAAAGATTGAAAAAAGGTGATATTATGAAGATATCAAAAGTATTGATCAATTTAATACTAAGAAAATACAGGAAACGGAGGAGAACGCATATGGGTGCAAAGATTGATGAATTAAAGGAACTTATAAAGGAGAACAGCTTTTATCCCAAGAAAGTTGAGAAAACAGTTAAGCCGATAATTATCGTGTTATCGATCCTGGGAGCAATTGCGGCAATTGCAGCGATCGCGTATGCGGTATACTACTTCCTTATTCCGGAGGATTCGGAAGACTTTGAGGATTTTGAAGATTTTGAAGATTTCGAAGACGAAGATGACGACGATGAACCCGATGACGGCGAAGATTTAGAGGGCGACGAATAAATAGAAAGGTTTGGGAGTGCCTTGACCGGCACTCCCTTTTTTTACATGAAAAAAGGACAGGAACTTGAAGGGATCGTAAGGGAGTTAGGCTTTCCCAACAAAGCGGTAATAGATACCGAAGAAGGACCGGTTTCGGCCAAGAATGCGCTTCCGGGCGACAGGGTTAAGCTCAGGATAACCAAGTTAAGAAAGGGGAAGCCTGAGGCAAACGTTTTGGATGTGATCGAAAGATCTAAGGAAGCCGTTCCGTCGCAGTGTCCGCATTTTAACATTTGCGGCGGCTGTGTTTTTCTTACAAGAAAATACGAAGATGAGCTTAAGCTAAAGGAGCAGATGGTCAAAAAACTCCTCGATACCGTGCTTGAAGACGGCTCTTACAGATGGGACGGCATAAAAGCAAGCCCCGTTTATGAAGGTTATCGCAACAAGATGGAGTTTTCTTTCGGTGACGAGTATAAGGACGGACCGTTAAGCCTTGGCATGCACAGGCGCGGGAGTTTTTACGATGTGGTCCTTACGGATAACTGCTATATCTGCGACGAGGATTATCGCACGATCCTTAAGGCTGTCAACGATTATTGGAAAGATTCGGGATATAAGTTTCATCATAAGATGATGCATACGGGATATTTAAGGCATCTTCTTGTGAGAAAAGCCGCATTTACAGGCGAGATAATGGTGGCCCTTGTGACTTCAAGTGAAGCTGAGCCTGATCTTAAGCCTTTTACCGACATGCTTTTAAATCTTGATCTTAAGGGTAAGATCGTGAGCATCCTTCATACGGTAAACGATTCGCTTTCGGATGTTGTAAAAAGTGACAGAACTGACATTTTATACGGCCGCGACTATATAAATGAAAAGCTTCTGGGGCTTGATTTTAAGATAAGTGAATTTTCTTTTTTCCAGACCAATTCGAAAAGTGCGGAGGTCTTATATTCGACCGTCCGTGAATTAATAGGAGACCTGACCGAAGGCGGAAAGCCCGATAAGGTGGTATTCGATCTTTATTCGGGAACAGGCACCATTACCCAGCTTTTAAGCCCTGTTGCCAAAAAGGTATACGGTGTCGAGATCGTGGAAGAAGCGGTAGAAGCCGCAAAAGACAATGCAAAGCTGAACGGCATCGATAATTGCGAATTTATTGCGGGCGATGTGCTGAAAGTTCTGGATAACATACCCGAAAAGCCTGATTTTATAGTGCTGGATCCGCCGCGTGACGGGATCCATCCGAAGGCTCTTCCAAAGATACTGGATTACGGCGTGGACCGTATCATCTATATATCCTGTAAGCCCACAAGTTTTGTGCGTGACCTTGAAGTCATCGGGTCATACGGTTACAAGGTTACCCGCGCAGTTGCGGTCGACCAGTTCCCCTGGACCGCGAACGCAGAGACTGTATGTTTATTGTCCAAACTTCATGAGGCAAAGAACTATAAATTACAGCGTATTGTACAATAGTAATTATTGATTGGACTTGGAGGAATATCAGGTGAAGCTCGTTGTAATAGATATACAAAAAGGAATTACGGACGAAAGATTATATGATTTTGCTGGCTTCTTAAAGAATGTGATAAGTATCATTGATGCTGCAAGGAAGAACGGCGTTGAGGTTATTTATGTTCAACATGATGATGGTCCCGGGACGGGATTTTCCATTGGTGATGTAGATTTTGAGATAGCTGACCAAGTTACTCCAGAACCTGGGGAGAAGATTTTTGTAAAAGAGATTAACAGTTGTTTCGGAAATAAAGAGCTTGCTACGTATCTTGATGAGCAGAAAGACAAGGTACTTATGATTGTGGGGCTTCAGACTAACTTTTGTATTGATGCCTCTGTGAAATCAGCTTTTGAAAGAGGATACAGAGTAATCATTCCAAAGGGAACAAACTCTACGTTTGATAATGATTACATGGATGGCGAAACGACTTATAAATATTACAATGAAATGATGTGGCCAAAGAGATTTGCCTACTGCATTTCTTTGAATGAAGCAATTGAAATCATGGAGAAATAGCTTAATGAGAACAAAACATGTTGTTGTACTTCCATATGATAAAAAATGGAAGCAGAATTTTGTGGAAATAAAAAATGAGCTTGCGCAGGCACTCGGAGAGCTTGCAATTTCTATTGAGCATGTTGGCAGCACTTCAGTGGAAGGATTGGCAGCCAAGCCAATAATAGATATTGATGTTGTCGTGAAAAAGGAAAATATTAATGATGTGGTATCAGCTTTGAATAGTATTGGATATATTCATGAAGGGGATCTTGGAATACCTGGGAGAGAAGCTTTCG
>JAGCCY010000288.1 GCA_017651385.1 Lachnospiraceae bacterium | reverse complement strand
TCCGGACGCGCACAAAAAAAGAACGTCCCTTGCGCTGTAAACATACTATACAATGACGTCCTTTTCAAGTGATTTTGTTAAGTTTGTACAAATGCCACAAAAAACCCCGGCAAGTGTTTTATAAATTAACAATCATTAAGTATTTTGTTAAGTTACAAAATCCCATTTTCCGCTTCTACTCACATTTTAAATGGATAAGAGCCGACCGTGCATCACCATGGAATCTGTTTATCGTGATGCCCGCATTCATAAGTATATCGCCGTAATATTCCTTACCGGTATCCTCATCTTTATAAAGCTTATCGGGTATAAGACCTTCAAGTCTTATCTTAAACGGCTTGTAATTGGGTCTGTTCATCACTCCCACAAAAGTTACGAGACATTCTTTTTTGTCTTTTTTTACGACCATCCAGGAATCGTATATGCCGTTTTCCCTTACCGATGCAAGTCTAAAATAATCTCCCTCTCTTACAAGGTCGTTGTACTTATGATACATTTCGACCTGCTTGGGTATCATGTTTTTGTCTTCTTCGGGGATCCTTGTGATATCAAGCTCATAGCCGAAGGTTCCGGCCAGTGCTATGTGACCGCGGGTCTCAAAAGGAACGGTCCTTCCGAGTACATGATTGGGACAATCGGATACATGCGCTCCCATCGAAGAAAGAGGATACACAATGGCGGTACCTTCCTGAATGGACAGTCTCTCAACGGCATCCGTATCGTCCGAGCACCAAATCTGGGGACTGAAATACAACATTCCAGGATCGAAACGCGCTCCGCCCGAAGAACAGTTTTCAAGCAAAAGATCGGGATATTGTGTCACCAGTCTGTTCTGAAGCTCATAAACCGCCAGCACATAGCGATGATAGAACTCTCCCAAGTGTTCCTTATCAAGACCCTTACTGCCTATGTCGGCAAGAGGCCTGTTCATATCCCATTTAACATATTCTATATTGGCACTGTCCATGACAGCCTTGATGGATCGCCATGTGTGCTCGAGCACCTCGCTCCTGGTCAGATCGAGTACATACTGATTGCGCGCAAGTCCCGCTTCTCTTCCTTCTATCTGTATGGCCCAGTCGGGGTGTGCGCGGTAAAGATCCGAATCCGGACTCACCATTTCGGGTTCCATCCAGATACCGAATTTAAGACCGAGCTTATTGACTTCGTCAACAAGATATTTAAGCCCGCCCGGAAGCTTTTCTTCGTTGACGTTCCAGTCTCCCAGAGCTCTGTTATCGTCGAAACGGTTTCCGAACCATCCGTCATCCATGACAAGCATCTCTATACCCGACTTTGAAGCCTGCTTTGCTATCGATAAAAGCTTCTCGGTATTGAAATCAAAATAAGTCGCTTCCCAGTTATTGATAAGTATGGGACGCTTTCTGTTCTTATAAGGGCTCCTTATAAGATGGTTCCTGTAAAGGTCGTGGAAGGTACGTGTCATCCTGCCTAATCCTTCATCCGAAAATACCATAACTGCTTCCTGACTATCAAACTCTGCGCCCGGGTCAAGCTTCCATTCAAACCCTTCGGGATTGATGCCCAAAGTAACTCTTGAAAAGTTAAACTGGTTAAGATAAACGGATGCATCGAAATTACCGGAATACACAAAGTTAAAGCCGTATACATCGCCCGTCCTCTGAGTTGTATCGGGAGTGACAAGTGCCATAAACGGATGCTCCTGGTGGCTTGTGATTCCGCGCATCGACGACACCCCCTGATGACCGTGTCTTAAAGGCTTTCTGTCGATCGTACGCTCTCTTGCCCAGGAACCGTAAAGCGTTATGAGCTCGTAATCCCTGTCATCGGTATCAAGGCTTAACGAAAGCACTCTTGTAAGAGTCAAAGGCTTATCGCTTTCGTTTTTAACGATCACGCTTCTTGTTATTGCGTCAACATCGTTAAAAACGCCGTATCTTAATATGACCGTAAGATCAAGCACCGGATCTTTAAGCACAACTTCCAGAACGTCGGCGGTCTCTCCGAAGGTTCCGGGAAGCTTTCCTTTCACGGTCTTACCTTTTATTATCTTATGAGAATCGTAGAAAAGCTCTGCTGCCTCGTTCCCTTTTTCATTTTTGACCGACAGCGCCGGAGTCCTGAAATCTCCCACTCCCTTTGTGGGATATTCGTACGGTGCGCAGTCAAGAAACGAAAGCTTGTCTCTTTTGTTGAGCGACGGAAGAGCCCTTTCATCGGGTACGGCCAGAAAACGTACATCATCCCCGCTTATTCTTTTGCCGTAGTAGTAATGAATAAGATATTTATCCTTATCTTCGACTCCGAAGACATAGCTTGTGTTCGGAGTATCGAGTTTAAATATGAGTTTTTCTGAATTAAATGAGATCATGGTCTGCCTCTTAACTTTCATAAGAATCGTAAAGCGTCATAACACGGATATCCGGGGTATCTGTATTTTTTTCGATGATCTTTCCTCTTACGGTCTTAACATCCCCGTCCGTTAAGAAGAAATAATTGTCTTCCCAGACAATATTAGCCTCATCGCACATAAGCGCGGTAAAAGGACAGAACGCGTTTGAAGAAAGAGTTACCGTTACGGTGTCACCGGTGATCTCTGTGCCAGACAATACCACATCGGGCTTTTCAAGTTTCATGTACTTATATAAAGTAACCGGTTCAACTCTTGTAGAAACACTTCCGTCTGCGTGGGTAAATACCGTCTCGACATAGGCGTTTCGCTCTTTGCCCGCGACAATTTCGGAAATATCAAACGAGTCCCCCGAGGATACCGACATCGGATCCGTGTGAAGAGATATCTCTGCCGACTTAAGGATATTGTTTGACGTATCCTTTACATATATGCGCACAACGGCATCATCCGCATTAAGGCTTTCATTCGAAACATAAGGCGTAAAAATATAACCGTCACGCTTTACACTTCCGGAAACCTGTTTAAAGAAATGCTTTGCCATATAGTGAAGCGCCTTATAACGGCCGTAGTAATCAATACTTGCCCAGCTTGCAACCGGCCAGTTATCGTTGGCCTGCCAGTATAACGCTCCCATACAGCGGCCGCGGTTTCTCCTTAGATGATCGACGCCGTACTCTATCGCCATGCCCTGTAAAAGCTGGCTTACATATATAAGGCTTTCAAAATTTTTAGGATAAAGAAAGTTCTCCGAAATATACTGAAGGATCTTTGCATTCGCACTTCCGTTTTTCTGATGGGATTCCATTACCTCGGAGAAAATGTTCATATCACCTTCGGATGCAAATTTCCTTACCGAAGCGATCTCCGGAAATGACTGGAAGCCAAACTCCGAACAGAATCTGAAGAAATGATTCTCATAGTCCGTAAAAGGCTTCATGCCGTGCCAAACGTCCCAGTAGTGTCTGTCGCCGAAATTGTCATTATCGGGATCTTTGAACCCTCCGAAACTCGAAGGCGAACTCGGCCAGTAAAATCTTTGGGAGTCTTCGGCTTCAACTATAGAAGGTATGATCTTTTCAAATATCGTAAGATAATCCTGCTTAAGCGCCTTGCTGTGCGATACAAAGCTTCCCCAGTTTACAAAAGCCGTCTCGATCTCGTTGTTGCCGCACCAAAGGCCCAGTGACGCGTGATTTCTGAGTCTTTTTACATTATCTCTTATCTCGGCTGTTATATTTTCCTTAAAGTCATCGGTAAGATCGTAAATATTGCAGGCAAACATAAAATCCTGCCAGACTATGAAGCCTTTCTCGTCACAGAGAGCATAAAAATCATCGGAAGGATATTAACCTCCTCCCCATATCCTTATCGTATTATAGTTAGCATCCTCAAAAGCGGATAAAAGCCTGTTCTGCACATCCTTTGTGATGCGCGAATAGATACAGTCTTCGGGAATATAATCCGCACCCATGGAAAAGAACCCGACCCCGTTTATCGTAAAAGCAAACTCTTCACCCCATTCATCCTTGCTTCTTGATACGGTAAACGTCCTTAATCCTATCTTCTCGGTCACGGTATTGCCTTCAAATGTGTCATCGCCGGGTTTTACAAGCGTTGCGGACACTTCATAAAGCGGCTGATCACCAAGGCCTCTTACCCACCAAAGCTTCATATCGTCTATCTTTACGGGCTTTTTAACATCCGCGTTTTCACATATCACATTTCCGTCGGGATCCTTCACGGTTAACACAACTTTACAACCGCTGTCCTTATACGAAATGTCCTTACCGTCAAAATCCGATAAAACAGGCGTGATATCAAGCCTTGCACGGTTCTTTTTAAGATCGAGCTTCTGCCCGACTTTGATACCCTCAAGCCATACACCTTTAAACTGCCTTATATATATATTTCTCCATATCCCCATATCGGGAAGCTGCGGGCCCCAATCCCATCCGAACATCGAGTGGGCTTTCCTTATATACTGATTTCCCGCCATACCGCTTACGGGTACGACCGTGATCTCCTTACCCGGTGTCGGCACACGGCTTTCGATATATGTGATCGGAGAAATGAATATGAACCTTATCTCATTCTCTCCGGGATTGATAAAGCCGTTAAGACTGACCTTGTATGTACGGTGCATATTCTCGGTGGTAATGACCGGCGCATCGTTTACATATACCGTGGAAACAGTGTCCACGCCTTCCATTACAAGTTCAAGGTTATCTTCGGTTTCGGGTACGGTAAAAGAACGCGAGAATTCGTAATTCTTGCGCAAGAGTTCTTTTGTCTTATATTCGTTTGTACCGTAAAAAGGATCGGGAATAAGATCGTTTTCGATAAGACCCGAAAGAACGGAACCCGGAACGGTAACGGGATACGATACTTCGCTTCCACATTCCTTAAACCGCCAGTTTCCGTTAAGATCGATCACATGCATTGCCATACCTCCTTAAAGATATACGCTTAATTGAATTTGAATATCTTCTGACAAACCCTATAACCGAATTTGGAAATACCTCTTCCGAATGAACCCGGAAGGTTCATCGCAACACCCAAAAAGCCGTGGCGAAGCTTTGAGTAAAGTGCTTCATCACGGTCCTTAAGATCATCCCAGAAATCCTTTTTGATCTTAAGAGCTTCCTTATCTCCCCGTAATATCAGTAAGACCGAAGTAATGGTAGTTATGATCTCAAGATAATTGTACATATATGAATATAATGCCTTATGTTTCTTAAGCTCATCTTTTTTAGACGAGAAGTAATCAAACATCAGATTGTTGACTCTCATCTGCTGATCGATCCTGCCTATCATGACTTTCTCATTGACGGACTGGTCGTCGCGCCCGATATAGTAAAGATAAAAATCAACATCGAGATAATACATGCGCTTTACGGCAGGCATCGGATTAAATACATAAATATTGTCCACATAGAAGGTGTGAGCCGGGAGCTTAAGCCCGCTTTCCTTAAGCATCTCTGTCCTGTAGATCACGCTGTGCATAAGGATGTACTGGCCCTTTTTAAAGTGGCCCGCCGTATCCCACGAAAAGACCTTATCTTTTGGAAGAACGCTTCTGTACTGCATTACATGCTTATGCGCCGCTCCCTCTTTATCGTACACATAATTTGATATGAGCATATCAAGGGGCTCATCGATAAACTTTTTAAGAACCTCTAGTATCTTTTTATATGCATCGGGATCGACTTTATCATCCGAATCGACGACTTTAAAGTAAAGACCCGTCGCATTTTTAAGCCCCGTATTTACTGCTTCCCCATGACCGCCGTTCTCCTGATGAACGGCCTTTACGATACCGGGATGCTCGCTTTCGAGCCTGTCTGCGATCTCGGCCGTATTGTCCTTTTGAGACCCGTCATCCACGACGATGATCTCAACGTCATCACC
>JAGCCY010000287.1 GCA_017651385.1 Lachnospiraceae bacterium | reverse complement strand
TTTTTTGCAATTTTTGTGTACTTTTACGAAAGTTTACGAAAAAAATTTATCCTGTAAATTTGCCCCCACCTCTCAGTGAGGGCTCATATCAATCGTCAGTGCCGCTGTATTCGGCCAAATATGTCTCTGCTCTGCCAGAATACCATGTATTGGGGAATAATTCAATAATTTTATTGTAAGTATCCTGCGCTTCGGTATCCTTTTCCGCAACACGGTAACATGTAGCCAGAAGATATATGGCATCCGCATCCGTCTCGTCAAAGAACACTGCTGCCTCAAGATAAGCTATCGCGTCATCGTACTGCTTATTGTTATATGCGGTATTGCCTTCAGCATAATATGCATCGCACACCGAAACTCCTATGGCATTCTTAAGCGCATAGTAAAGATTTTTGTAGTTTTCGGATGTGTCTTCCGTCCACGCCGTCTCATCAACGCTTCTTATATAATCAGCAACCTCAAGATAATTCTCGGGATTGGCAAGATATACGCTTGCCGCTTTTAAAAGGCTTTCCATGGAAGCAAGGGTTCCTTCGGTGCCGGCGTATGCATTTAAGCTGTCGGTCATCGATTTGATCCTGTCTTCGTACTCGCTGTTTGCTTTTTCAAGCTCGGTGATCGTCAAGTTCTTTGCATCAAGCTGAAGATTGATGTTATTGATCTTCTCCTGAGCGTCATCATTGGCCGCCTGTATGATTGCTGGACGCACCAAAAAGAATGTTATCGCAAAACCGAGCGCCATACCTAAGATTATATTAAGTACGGTACCGGAGCCGCGCTTATCCTTCATCTGGATAGGCTGGATCACATACTCATTGTCATCCACATACTTGGTGACTCCGGGATTATTGTCCTGCGTATTACCTGTAAGTTTATCCTTAAGCGATGTCTTCTTACCCGCATTTAAAGCCTCGATCATCCTGTCCGCTTCCTGAAGATATTTTAAGGTAAGCGTAGAATTGACATCGATCTCTTTGGCCTTCAAAAGATAATTCTTTGCGGGCTCGGGCCTTCCCGTAGCTATATATACAAGTCCCAAAAGCTGGTATGCTCTTACAAGCTTGGGATTTAAATTGATGACTCTCTTAAGCTGCACGATGGCAAGATCCTTGCCGTCGGGCTGAAGACAATACTGATATGCCTGATTGTACTTCTTGATACTGGAGTTTAAGTTCTCCATCTTGGTGCCGTTGGACTGAAGTCTTTCGATATAGTCGGCTGCCACGTTCTTTTTGTTGCGAAGGTTCGTGCTTATGACCCATTCGCTTAGAGCAGCCACGACCTCACCCATTTCATAATAGACAAGACCCAGAAGATTTCGTGCTTTTATATTGCTTTTATTAAATTTTAAACTCTGTCTTAAGCTTACTATCGCTCCCGATAAATCCCTGACCTTTGCCTTCTCAAGTCCTTCGTTATAGAAGGTGTTGGATATGCGCATTATCCGTTTATACAGGGCAACATCCACACCGCAGTTGGTGCAGAAGCTGTGTTCGGAGAGTTCCGCTCCACAGTTATAACATCTCATGGAATCAATCTCCCTGGTTGTCCTTTATCATCTTAACGAACAGATCCGCTACATCCGTAAGATCCTGGTTGTATATCGTGTCCTCAATGTCTTCCACTTCAAGACTAGGGCTGAATTTTTTAATCTCGTCTTCAAAATTGATCATTTTTTGTTTCCTCACCGACATGTTCTTTGATCTCACCCACAAGATACAGCGAGCCAACCGCATATGCCGTCTCATCCTTTTCCCTGTGTGCCTCCATGTCGTCAAAGGCATTTATTACACTGTCGTAAAAGAAAATGTTTCCTTTGTATTCCTTAAAGCATTCTTTGAGCCTGCTTATATCGCATGCTCTCTGACTGCTTAAACATCCTGTATATATCGTATCGAACAGGCCCGATGCGATTATCCGGCCCGTGATATCTTCAACCTGCTTGTCCCTGACCGATGAGTACACAAGACTTCGTTTTTTTGCTCCGTCGTTTTTAACAGTCTCAAGGAATGCCTCAATACCGTCATGATTGTGTGCTCCGTCTAAGAAGATGCCCTTTTTGATCTCTTCCATCCTGCCCGGCCACTTCATCTTTGAAAATCCGCCTTTAATATCGGAAAGGGTCAAAGAACACTTTCCCATATTGATAAGCTCTTCAAGGACAAAAAACGCAACCGCGGCATTCTGTGCCTGATAAAAAGCGGGACAATTTACCGAAAGTTGAACATTTTCATAATAATGGGATTCAAGTGAAAAATCAATCCCTTTTGTGGTTCTGGCCAAATTCTTAATAGTATTTTCAGAAACTTTGATAAAAGGCGAAGAGAGTTCTTCGGCTCTCGATCTTATGACCTTTCCCGATACAGGCTTATCCACATACACGACCGGTACGCCGGGCTTTATGATGCCGGCTTTTTCTCCGGCTATCTTTTCTATGGTGTCGCCTAAATATTCCATGTGATCGAAGCCTATCTCGGTTATCGCGCATATTGCGGGAGAGCTTACAGAGTTCGTTGCGTCAAGTCTTCCGCCGAGTCCCGTTTCCAGGATAAGGACATCAGGCTTTTTCTTTTTAAACCACACAACAGCCATAAAAAACAAGAATTCAAAATACGAAGGGTAATAATCTCTTTTTACAAGCTCTTCATCTTTTAACTTATTATATATGAAAAGAAAACATTCAAGGAATTCTTCCTCGGTGATCATTTCCCGTCCGAATGTAAATCTTTCCCGGATCGAAACAAGATGCGGGGAGGTAAAAACTCCGGGACACAGACCCGCTTCAAGATAAGAATCACGCAAAAGAGCACAAACGGAGCCCTTGCCGTTTGTGCCTGCTATATGTATCGTCGGTATATCTTTTGATATGTCACCGATCTTATCAAGAAAAAGCTTTGTGTTCTCCGGGGAATTCTTCTTTGTAAACTTCGGTATGTCAAGAATGTATTCCTCGGCTTCTTTAAATGTCCCGATCATTTTATATGACGGCAGGTATTACCCTGCCTGCCTCGTTTTTATATTTCATGAAGCTTGTATTTTCCTCAACCTGATAGGAATTGCCTTCAACGGTTATCGTAACGTTTCTGTAAATATTTCCGTTTACGACGACAACGCTTCCCTTGCCCTTTTCGATTATGCCGGCATCGGCCTGCTTAACGGCGCGTATGGCGTCCAGTTCTTCGAAAAGCTTGTCTTTCTTTTCGTTTAACTCAAAAAGCTTTACATCGTAATCCGTAAGGTCCACGTCGCCGGCCTCGCGTTTTTCTTTTAATACGGCCGTGATCTTGGATACAGTCTCCGTTATGCGGTTCTGAAGCTCATCCTCTCTTACATAGAGCGCAAGATACTTTTCGTGTTCTTCGTGCGAATAGCCCGATGCCACAAAAGTGGCAACCTCTGCTTCGTTGCCTATTGAAGTGGCGGCAACGCCCAAAAGGCCTCTCACGTGACCGTTTACTATCGAACCGTTCTTACCTTCCGCAAGTACCATGCCTCCGGCAGTAACCGTAGCGTTCAAAAAAGAATTTGCTCTTACGTTCCCTTCTGCTTCCACGGTACAATGCTCTATAAAATCGGCGGAAACATCGCCCTTGGCCGTTATCTTGCCTTTAAGACCGCCCGATATGCCTTTTTTTATGACCACATCGCCGCCCGCATATATAAACGCGGCTTCCACGCATCCCGATATAAACACGTTACGGCTTGCACGTATTATGACACCGCTTTCGACGTTTCCGTCTATCTCGACATCACCGTATACCTCGACCTTGCCTACGATCAGATCCACGTTTCCGTCTATCTTATGAGTGCCTTTTATATCAATGTTTCCGTCCCTGTACTCTACAAGGCCCGACATGGCGGCAACATAGACGTCGGGATCCTTTTCATTGGATACGCCGAGACCCTTTAAGGGCTCTAAGTCCGCAACGGGTTCAGCCTCAAAGACGTTTCCCGTCACATCATAGCCGTCGTGGGAAAGCTCAGCCCTGTGATACACGGCGACAACTTTACCCTCCTCGATCGTGGGAAGATGCGAAAGTGAAGAATAATCAACGGAACCGTCGGAACGGATGGCCGGAGATTTTTTGCTGTTTACGTCTACTTTCCACTCATAATAACCGTCTTTGCCCGTTAAGGGTTCAAGCCCCTTCGCCACTAAAACATCGCGGCCGTATATGCCTTTTGCGGCCATGGCCGCGATATTTGACGTATGTAGCCCTCTTGTGACACCGTTTTGTTTAAGGTATTCCACGATGTCGTTTCTGGTGATAGTCACGTTCTTTTTATCGGGTGCGCTCAAACATAGCCACGCACTCATCTTATCCTCGGACACGGTCAGTTTTGCAAGTTTTTCAACAACGTTGTCGGCCATTCTGCCTCCTATGTATTACTTTGCAAGTTTCTCAAGATGTGCTGTCACTTCATCCAACATATTCTTATATTTTTCAAGCTTTTCTTTCTCTTCGCGAACCTTGGCTTCGGGTGCTTTTGATAAGAATCTCTCATTTGAGAGCATTCCGTTCGATCTGCTGATCTCTGCGTTAAGCCTCTCCTGTTCCTTCTTAAGCCTTTCGATCTCCTGTTTTATGTCAACCAAGTCCTCAAAAGGAAGATAACAGATCGCACCTGCGATAACAACCGAAACGGCATCATCGGCAATATCGCCCTTTTCTTCACGTATCTCAACATCCGATGCATATGAAAGGCTCTGGAAGAATAACTTTCCGTCCTCAAATGTCTTTCTTATATCGGCGTCCTTACTTACAACGAATACCTTAGCCTTTCTGGAAGGAGCTACGTTCATGCCGGTACGGACATTTCTGATCGCACGTACGGCTTCCTTGATGGTCTCGATCGCCTTTTCGTCTTCTGAGAAATCAAATTCTTCGCTGAAAACAGGCCACTTTGAGATCATGATGGATTCTTCTTCGTCCTGAATGGTAGTAAAGATCTCCTCTGTAACAAAAGGCATATAAGGATGCAAGAGCTTAAGACTTTCAATGCATACATGCTTAAGAGTCCAAAGTGCCGCATTCTTGGTGGATGCATCGGTATCGGTATAAAGACGCGGCTTTACCATTTCTATATACCAGTCACAGAATTCATCCCAGATAAAATCGTAAACCTTCTGTACGGCAACACCGAGTTCATATTTCTCCATGTTGTCGGTAACATCCTTTATAAGAGTATTACACTTTGAAAGGATCCATTTGTCAACAGGTTCAAGCGCACTCTCCTCAGGCTTATAAGGGCTCTCATCGCCCATGTTCATCATGATGAAACGTGAAGCGTTCCAGATCTTATTTGCAAAGTTACGGCTTGCCTCAACACGCTCATTGTAGAAACGCATATCATTACCGGGTGCATTACCCGTGATGAGCGTAAGCCTCAACGCATCGGCACCGTACTTGTCGATGATCTCCAAAGGATCGATACCGTTGCCCAATGACTTACTCATCTTTCTGCCCTGGGAATCACGTACAAGTCCGTGGAAAAGAACCGTCTTAAAAGGTCTTTCTCCCATATTCTCAAAGCCCGAGAATATCATTCTTATTACCCAGAAGAAGATGATATCATAACCGGTTACAAGCACATCCGTAGGATAAAAATACTTAAGATCCTCGGTCATTTCGGGCCAGCCCAATGTCGAGAACGGCCACAAAGCGGATGAAAACCAGGTATCAAGAGTATCGGGATCCTGTGTTAAGTGAGTGCAGCCGCACTTGGGGCACTTTGCAGGTGCTTCTTTTGCTACAACGATCTCGCCGCATTCATCGCAATAATATGCGGGGATCCTGTGGCCCCACCAGAGCTGTCTTGAAATACACCAGTCGCGGATATTGTCGGTCCAGTTAAAATAGGTCTTCTCCATACGCTCGGGTACAAGTTTTATATCACCGGTTTTAACGGCTTCTACCGCAGGCTTTATAAGCTCGTCCATCTTAACGAACCACTGCTTTTTGATCATGGGCTCGATGGTGGTCTTGCATCTGTCGTGTGTACCTACGTTATGGGAATAATCCTCTATCTTTACAAGAAGGCCGAGCTCTTTAAGCTTCTCTACGATGGCCTTTCTTGCCTCATATCTGTCCATGCCTTCGTACTCGCCGCCGTTTGCATTGATGGTGGCGTCATCGTTTAAGATGTTG
>JAGCCY010000286.1 GCA_017651385.1 Lachnospiraceae bacterium | reverse complement strand
GCATTCATCATATTGCCCATTACAAGGCTTCCGTCGTATACATATGTCGCAACATTCTTATCGGCAAGTACCACGATCACCTGAGGTGCTCCGTAAAAAGGATCCATGTCGGCATTCATGACAGCTGCGTTCATCTTTGACAGTCTGTCGCGAAGTTCCTTATTATCAACTACCAAAATGACCGGTGACTGCTTTCCCATTCCCGTAGCGGCATATGTGCCCGCTCTTACGATCTTTTCGATCACATCCCTGGGTACAGGCTTGTCGGTATACTTGCGACAGCTGCTTCTTGATTCCATTACTTCCAATGTGTCTTTCATAGTTTTCCTCCTCATTAAATATGGTTTACATAATTTTGGTAAAACTATATATCCTTATCTCACAGGTGCTACGAAGATATCATCAACGTAGTAATCTGCGTTCCCATCCGTTTCAATATAGACTTCCGCCGCCTTAAGATCTTTCGGAAGGTCCGTTTCAAAAGAAACCTCCGTCCAGTCGCCGCCTGCGGCAACATTTGCAAGTTCTTTTGACGGCGCACCGTCAAGACCCGCTTTTACAGACTTATCTCCCGTCTTAACGAAAGCCGTAAACTTGATCTTCATGCCTATATATGAAGATATGTCAAACTTAACGGTAGCGTCCTTTTCCTGACGTCTTACCAAAAGTGAATGACCGCCTCCGCCTCTGCATACCTCGTCGGTCACGGTAAGCACCGGAAGGTGACCCGCACCGCGGATACCTGCAATGTTGGTCTTTTCTTCGAAGTTCTCGGAAAGTCCCACAAGTTTTACTTCCACATCATCGATATATATAGGGCTCATGCTCAGGCCGTCACTGTCCTTTGAGACAAATAAAAGCTGCATGGAATATACATCGTTCGGAACCTTATATCTGCCGGTAAGGTGTACCCATTCACCGCTTTTTGTATCTATCGTACCGATAACGGGGCGGGTATCGTTGTCATCGGCCTTTAAGATGACCTCATCGGCTTTACTCTTGACCCACGCGCTTACATCTATCGTCTGTCCTATGAAATCGGTAACATCAAAGGCAACACCGCACCAGTCGCCGAAGCGGTGCTCGTTGTATATAGCCTTTTTGCCGCTGTGAGTCACTTCTTCCTGGATCACAAAGTCTCCGAAACCCTTCATCGTGAAGCCCAGTTCCTCGGCCGGCATATCGCTTTCGAAGTCGTAGAGTCTGTCGGAAAGGTCGATCTTGACCGGCGCGGGATCGCCGAGGCTTTCCCCTGAAACGGCATAGCATAATGCGTCAAAAGAAAGCTTCTTTGTAAGATCTCCCTTAAAGAGGAGCGGATCTGCGCCACGAATCCAGGAATTGTCGTCCGTAAGCCCCCAGAAGGTCACGGAAGTGATGTTGGTCCCGTTTTTCTTTGCCTCAAGAAGCATCTCGAAAAATGCCTTATAGAACACTGCCTGGTAATATTCCCTGTTTACGCCTCTTGCAGTACACTTGACATCAAGCTCCGTAATATGGATCTCACGCACAAGCTCGCCGTATCTTATAAGCGCCTTTTTGTATTCTTCAATGTTGTTATTGTCGCTTAAATGCCCCTGCATTCCTATACCGTCGATAAGATCTTCGCCGAGAATGCTTCCGTGGCCGCAGCCTTCGCGTTTAAGCGCCGCTATTATCGCATCCTGCTTCGGAGGCTGAAATTCGTTATAGTCGTTATAGAAAAGTTTAGGCTTTATCGTATCCGTATCATCGGGCTTAAGCGAATATACATCCGCATACTTTGCCGCCATCTCGTCTACAGCATCATGAGCGTATTTAAATGCCCAATACATAAAATCGTCGCCGATCACCTGATACCAGTATGTGTCACGAAGACCGGTCTTGGTTTTATCGGCAAGCTCTATGGCTTCATTAACGACATCCCATGCATAAAGAGTCTGCATATAGCCGTTCTTGTACATATATTCCATAAGGGAATAAATGTAGCTTTTAAGCCTCTTAAGCATCGTATCCCTGTCCACATAGCATGAAGGATCAAGCTTTTCAAAACGCTTCATCTCCGGGTGTTCTTTTAATTTTTCGGGATCCGTAGGTATGGTAACGGGCTTATACCCCTTACAGAAGGCTTCTTTTGGACACTGGCTGTGCCATACGAGCACATGGCCGCGCATCTTCATGCCGTGTTCTTTTGCCCAGTCAAGCATATTTTTAGCGAAGGGATTGATCACAAACGGAAGATAGTCTTCTTTGGCGTCCTCCGAGTTATAACCCATGTTGTAGGCGGGTTTAAGCTCATTTGCACATGTCATCGAAGAAAACTGTTCAAGGATAAGAGCTTCTTTATCGGGATTTCCGATCTCGTTGTTCTTAAATCTCTCGCTTCTCTTCTCGCAGGCTGCGCCTATCTTGAAATAATCCCCATAGATATCCTTAAGGATAAGATTGTCTGCATTATTCATATTGTATCCCCCTGATTTACAGTACCTAACGCATTTACATATCTACTATGCCAAAAAAGCGAAAAACTATCCACCTATCCGTTGCTTATAAATTATTTCTATCTTATGTTTTGTTGCTATAAAAGCGCAAAGATAATATAATAACTCAAGGACTTAAAAACCCGTTTCAGAGGATGATATGGAAGTCAAATGCGAATATTGCGGGTCAATGATTCCCGCAACAACCCCAAAGTGTCCAAACTGCGGCGCGCCGAATGAAAACATGCGAAGAAGCGTTGACGGAACACCCAAAACGATCGAAGCGTTAAAGAACTGGTATGTGGCAATGCACCTGCCGCCCGAAGAAAAAACGCGTTTCTTTATCGGCAAGGACATTAAAGAACCCAGAGCTTTCGGTATATACGAAAAATCCGGCGAGTACATTGTATACAAAAACAAATCCGACGGATCACGTGCGATACGTTATCAGGGCCGTGACGAAGCATATGCGGTAAATGAGATCTATTTGAAGTTAAAATCCGAGATCTTAAACCAGAAATCCCAAAACGTCGGGAACGCACCTTCCAGAAGCTCCGGATCCAGCAAATGGCTCAAAAGTCCCTTTGCATGGTTCATTGCGATCCTTGTATTGGTACTTGCCTTCAACGGATGCAATCACAGAAACGACGGATATTATCAGACCGGCAACGATATCTACTATAACTACGGTAATACCTGGTATCAGTACGATGATGTATACGGAGATTATTACGAGACAAGTACGCCCTATTTCTCAGGCAACATGTCCGACTATAACGTCGATGACAGCTATTACAGCAATTCCCAGTACGATTTTGAAGAATCTTCCGCATGGGACAGCATCCACGACTCCGATTACTCAAATGACAGCGATTATGACTGGGATTCGGGTTCCGACTGGGATTCGGGAAGCACCGACTGGGATTCGGACTGGTGATGATATATAAACAAAAAATGAGACCGACACATACGTGCCGGTCTTTTTTTATTCTACAAACCATCTTTTGACAATTGATTTTTCTTTTAACCAAAGGTAAAGACCCATCTACAGTAATGCAATTTATAATTTTTTTTGTAAAAAATGCCGACTTGAATCATAAGAAATTCAGTGCTATTCTTTCGACATCTTGTCAGATCAATGCACCGGTTCGGTGATAATCCCAACTTTTTCAAGGTAATCTGCGGCTGATACCGCAGCTGCTGTTTGCAACTATTTTTAGTTGCATTTCACTTCCCACTCTACTATAATCAAAGGAGAAATAAATTGAGCAAAAAAGATAAACTCATAAAGAAAATCTTATCCCGTCCAAAAGACTTTACGTTTGCGGAAGCCGAGACTTTGCTTGAACTTCTCGGCTATACTTTGGACGACAAAGGCAAAACATCCGGCTCACGCGTAAAGTTTTCAAACAATGTGACCAAGGATAAGATCTATCTTCACCGTCCTCACCCGAGAAAGGAATTGCTCGATTATCAGGTTAACGAACTTATAAAACATTTATATGACGAGGGTGCAATATGAATAATACAATGGAATATAAGGGATATATCGGAAGTATTGAATTTTCCGAAACTGACAATGTTTTTTTCGGAAAAATACTGGGAATAAGATCGCTTATCACTTATGAGGGCAGCAATGGTATTCAGTTGGTAAAAGACTTTCATGATGCGATAGACGAATATTTGAATGACTGCAAAAAGGAAGGCTCCGTGCCTGAAGTTGCCTACAAGGGGAGCCTTAATATACGTCTCGGCGGGGATCTTCACAGAAGAGCCGCTTTATATGCAATTTCAAATAATCAAAGCCTTAACAGCTTTATAGAAGATGCCGTTCGCGAGAAGCTTTATGCCGTCAAGGCGTGATCAAGCAAGGCCCGGTTTGCAGGGCTTTCCGATCTTTCTTCTGTAATCGTAGTACAGTTCTTCGGTGGCGAGAGCCATCTTTGTAACGGAGAACGGTCTGTCGTAAGGGTAGGTGTACCAGGTATCCTCAAGTGTGTTTAAGTCCACGCAGTCTCCGTCTTTGAAAAGGTACTCATACTCGACATGACAGGAATACATTGACGGAACGGTCTTTACCATCTCGTAGGCCTTTCCGTCTTCTGATGTTATGTTAACCTTAAACCCATTCATGTCGTGCACAAGTGTGCCTTTACCAAGGTTTATGTAACCCCTTGCATTCGGAAGACTTTTTACGTAAACCGGTAATTCACCTGAAGAATATGTTCCTTCAGCCACTTCTCTTTTTACGTTTTCCCTCTCCCACTCATACCAGTCGGGAATATGCGAAAACCTCGTCTTACCGTCAACTGCCTTAAGTTCACCGTACTCGGTCATCTCCCATGTTTTATTGCATGCGGTGCATGAAAGATGTATGCCTTCGCTCTTCATCATGAATTCTTTACCGCATTCGGGACACTGATACAGTATCTTCTCAAGACCGACGGCTCTGTCCTTACAGTCAACCTTTATCTTATTGTCTTTCTGCCATTTGAATTCATCGTATTGAAACTCTTTGACAAGACGATCGTTTATCTCGTCGGCGGATAACTTTTCGATATCCTCTTTTGTAAAGAAAAGCTTCATGGTAGCTTCGGTCGGCTTTACGTTTCTTTCATGCCTCGTGTTCCAGAAAGGATGATTGATATGATGTCCGTGGCAGATAAGCGTAACAACGGGAACACCCGAAAGCTTTATGAACTTTCCGAGTGCTTCGGGAAGCGGTGCGGTCGTGCCGCATAAAGAATAGCGGGCTTCCGGATAGATCGCCGCAATGCCCTTCTTATTCAGGACCGTTCTTAAATGTCTTATGACCGTTAGATCGTTGGTGAATTTTCTTTTGCAGATACAGCCGATCGCCCTTAAGAGCCACTCTCTTTTAAGGTATCCGTCTATGGCCACGATGTAATTGCCAAAGTACGGAAATGTGGCTGTGATCGAAACGTTCATGTCAAAGAACGCATTATGATTTCCCAATAAGATGTACGGAGGTTTTACGCCCTCCATACCGATCTTTTTTATCTTTGTATGGTGCTTTAATATTCCTATATAACTGCCGGCCTGCGCTACGACCTTAAGTACGGGGTTACATTTGCGCGGCGGCTTTTTCATGTCAAACCGCTTAAAGTTATCGTCCATTTTACTCTTCGCTTGCTTTGATATCGGCAAGCTGCTCCTCGAGTTCTTTGATGGCGTTTCTGGCATTTTTGATGTCTGTCATCTGCTTGTCGAATTCGGGATTGTAACCGCCTTCGGCATACATCTCGTAAAACTTTCTGCCGATCGCGATGTATGAACGGTTCACAACGCCTTCGCAGGTGTCGATCTCGCCCTTTATGCGGATCATCTCTTTTGTGGCCTTGCCTTTGCTTAAAAGCTTGCCCATGCGCGTGCTGAATTTATCTTTAAAAACCTGTAGATCTGCCATTTTACTCCTCCCGCTTAAAATCCGTAAGGCATTTCTTTATCTTGGCTTTTGCTCTGGAAAGAGCATTGTCCGTGGACTTTTCGTCTTTGCCGAGCACCCTTGCTATATCGGTGTAGCCCATACCCGTAAGATGCAGCTCCATGACCTGCTTTTCAAGATCCGAAAGCCTTGTATCTATGAGATTTTCTATTATCTCGACATTCTCTTTGTCGATGATCATCGATTCGGGTTCATAATCCATTACCGACAATATGTCTTCAAG
>JAGCCY010000285.1 GCA_017651385.1 Lachnospiraceae bacterium | reverse complement strand
GATACTTTATCTTAAAGGACTTCCGTTCATATGCGGAGGCTCAGGAAAAGATAGGCAGCTGGTACAGAGACGAATCCGAGTGGGCCAAGAAAGCGATACTTAACGTAGCATGCTCGGGCAAGTTCTCCTCGGATCGTACGATCCGGGAGTATGTCGACGACATCTGGCATCTCGATAAAGTGGAACTTTAAAGAAAAATAAATAGGGAGGGCATAAGCCCTCCCATTCTTTGCGAAAGGAAACCTATTACATGATTAATCTATTTGAGGGTGGAGCATACCTCGTAAACGGATCCGAAATTGTAGAAGACAATAACGAAGCCTTAACTAAGATCGCTTCCCTTACGGGAAAGAATGTATCAAAAGAAGAAGCGCATGAGTCCACTATCGCCTACGGTATATTAAAAAACCACAATACTTCGGGCAATATGGACAAACTTAAGATCAAGTTCGATAAGCTCACAAGTCATGATATCACCTTTGTGGGTATCATTCAGACAGCCCGTGCTTCGGGTCTTAAGAAATTCCCTATCCCGTATGTGCTTACAAACTGCCATAATTCACTCTGTGCTGTAGGCGGCACCATCAATGAAGACGATCATGTCTTCGGTCTTTCCTGTGCAAAACGTTACGGCGGTATCTATGTACCCCCTCATCAGGCAGTCATACACCAGTATGCGCGTGAGATGCTTGCCGAAGGCGGAGCAATGATCTTAGGTTCCGATTCCCATACCCGTTACGGTGCACTCGGTACCATGGCAATGGGTGAAGGCGGTCCGGAACTTGTAAAGCAGCTTCTTGAACAGACTTATGATATCAATATGCCCGGGGTTGTGGGTATCTATCTTGAAGGTGAACCCGTAAGGGGCGTAGGCCCTCAGGACGTGGCGCTTGCGATCATCGGTGCGGTATTCAAAAACGGCTTTGTGAAGAACAAGGTCATGGAATTTGTGGGTCCCGGTGTATCAAAGCTTTCGGCCGATTTCAGGATAGGCATCGACGTAATGACTACCGAGACCACATGTCTTTCATCCATCTGGAGAACGGACGACGAGATAAAGGAATTCTACGAGATCCACGAAAGAGGCAAAGACTTTAAGGAGTTAAATCCCGGAGCGGTTGCATATTACGATAACTTCATGAAGGTCGATCTTTCAAAGATCCGTCCCATGATAGCAATGCCGTTCCATCCAAGCAACGTATATACGATAGAAGAGCTTAATGAAAATCTTGACGATATACTTAACGATGTTGAGAAAAAGGCTTTGGTAAGCCTTGACGGCAAGGTAGCATTCGATCTTCACAGTAAGATAAAGAACGGAAAACTCATGGTGGACCAGGGTATAATCGCAGGCTGTGCGGGCGGCGGATTTGAGAATATCTGCGCGGCAGCCGATATCCTTAAGGGCGCATATATCGGTAACGATGCGTTTACATTAAGCGTTTATCCCGCTTCCATGCCTATATATCTTGAACTTGTGAAAAACGGCTGTGCCGCAGCCCTTATGGAGACCGGTGCGGTGCTTAAGACCGCGTTCTGCGGCCCCTGCTTCGGTGCGGGTGATACACCGTCCAACAATGCGTTCAGCATAAGACATTCGACCAGAAACTTCCCTAACCGTGAAGGTTCAAAGCTCCAGAACGGTCAGATATCGTCGGTCGCACTTATGGACGCACGTTCCATCGCAGCAACCGCAGCCAATCAGGGTGTTCTTACTCCCGCTACGGAAGTTCCCGATGTCATCGGTAAGTATAAATATCACTTTGATGCAAATATCTATAAGCACAGAGTATTCGACTCTCACGGTGTTGCCGATGAGAACGCAGAGATCATACAGGGTCCCAACATCAAGGACTGGCCGTCGATGATCGCGCTTAAGGATAATCTTCTTGTAAGAGTGGTATCCGAGATCCATGATCCCGTTACCACGACCGACGAGCTCATCCCTTCGGGCGAGACCTCGTCTTACCGTTCAAATCCTTTGGGCCTTGCAGAGTTTACGCTTTCAAGAAAAGACCCCGAATATGTGGGCCGTGCAAAGGCTATAAGAGACGATGAGAACAAAAGAAGAGAAGATGCATCCTGTGATGGATTGAGCAGTGATACTGTTAATGCGGTAAAGAAGGTTTCAGAGAAGTTCTCCGATATGACATTACAGAATACGGAACTCGGTTCCACGATATTTGCGGTTAAGCCCGGTGACGGTTCAGCCCGCGAGCAGGCAGCATCCTGTCAGAGAGTTCTCGGCGGCTGTGCCAACATAGCCAATGAATACGCCACAAAGCGTTATCGTTCGAACCTTATAAACTGGGGTATGCTTCCGTTCATCATAAAGGAAGGCGATCTTCCGTTTAAGAATCTTGATTATATCTTTATCCCCGGGATAAAGAATGCCGTAGAGACAAAGGCAGAAGTTATCAAGGCTTACGCGGTAAAAGAAGAGGGTCTTAAAGAGTTTGACTTAACGCTCGGCGACCTTACCGATGAAGAAAGACAGATAATCCTTAAAGGATGTCTTATAAATTACAACAGGGTATAAAAGAAAGGTACATTGCTTACAAAAAGCGCCTTAACCGGCGCTTTTGTAAGTATCAAACGGGGGTGAAAGGTATGAATGTATTTAAAAAGATCTATTGCAGGGCATTTCAGTTCTGTTTTAAGGCAGCGATCCCGATCCTGCCTTACAGAAAGCCCGAGCTTCTTCATTCTGTGGATGAGGTTCCCGGTATCATCAAAAAGGAAGGGTCCGATAAGGTCCTCGTCGTGACCGACGCGACATTAAATAAGCTTGGCCTTCTCGATAATCTCTACAAGGCTTTGGCGGACAATAATATCCCTTATTTTGTGTACGATAAGACCGTAGCCAATCCCACAACGGATAACGTATATGAAGCTCTTTCGGTGTACAAGGCCAATAAATGTAACGCACTTATCGGCTTCGGCGGCGGTTCGAGCATGGACTGCGCAAAGGCCGTCGGTGTGCTCGCAGCCCGTCCAAATAAAACGCTGGACGATCTTAAGGGCATCTTAAAAGTCCATAAAAAACTGCCTCTTCTTATCGCAGTGCCCACAACAGCGGGAACCGGAAGCGAAACAACGCTTGCGGCCATCATTGTGGATTCCAAGACACGTCATAAATATTGCATAAACGATTTCCCGCTTATCCCGCGCTATGCCGTAATGGATGCGAGGGTTACCGAAGGTCTTCCCAAAGGGATCACTTCCACAACGGGTATGGATGCTCTTACCCATGCGGTTGAAGCATTTATCGGCGGTTCCACCACAAAGGACACAAGAAAGGATTCTCTTTACGCGGTAAAGCTGATATTTGAAAATCTCGATAAAGCAGTTGAAAACGGTTCGGATCTTGAAGCACGAAAGAACATGCTCGTAGCTTCTTTCCATGCAGGCTGTGCATTCACAAAGTCTTATGTGGGTTATGTGCATGCTGTGGCACATTCATTAGGCGGTAAATACAACGTTCCGCACGGACTTGCAAATGCCGTTCTTTTGCCGTTTGTGCTTGAAGAATACGGTGACTGCATAAATAAAAAGCTTAAGAAGCTCTCCGTCGCAGCGGGCGTATCATCTGAAGATACCGATGAAAAGACTGCCGCAAAAGCATTTATACAGGCGATAAAGGATATGAAGATCCGTTACGGCATAGGAGATACATTCCCCGAGCTTAAGGAAGAGGATATCGATGAAATGGCTGCCTATGCCGATAAAGAGGGTAATCCGCTTTACCCCGTTCCGGTCCTTATGGACAAGAACGAGCTTAAAAAATTTTATCACATGGTAATGGAGAAATAGGCAATGGATACGATTGAGATCAAGGCGCTGGTGGAAAGCCAGCGCTCGTATTTTGAAACAGGGGCGACACTTCCCTATAAAAAGCGCATCGAAACGCTTAACAAGCTATATGACGGTATAAACAGATACAGAGATGAACTTTCGGATGCTTTAAAAAGCGACCTTGGCAAATCGTCAACGGAAAGTTTTATGTGCGAGATAGGTCTTGTGTTAAGCGAGATCACATATATGCGCAAACACTTAAGAGGTTTCATGCGTGAAAAGCATGTAAAAACGCCGATCACCAATTTTGCGGCGCGAAGCTATACGGTAAGCTCACCCTACGGCGTGACTCTTATCATGAGCCCGTGGAATTATCCGGTACTGCTTTCATTGACTCCTCTTGCAGATGCTCTTGCGGCGGGAAATACCGTGATCTTAAAGCCGAGCGCATACTCGGAAAAGACAAGTGCTGTAATGGCAAAGATGTTAAACGATGAATTTCCCAAAGAGCTTGTGGCAGTTGTAACGGGAGGCAGAGCCGAGAATACGTCGCTTCTTGACCAGCATTTTGATTATATGTTCTTTACGGGCAGCAAGGCCGTAGGCGGTGAAGTATTAAGATCAGCATCGGAATACCTTACACCCGTAACGCTCGAACTTGGAGGGAAAAGCCCCTGTATCATAGAAAAGAGCGCCAATATAAAGCTTTCCGCCACAAGAGTTGTGTGGGGCAAGTTTTTAAACTGCGGACAGACCTGCGTTGCACCCGATTATATCCTGTGTGATGAATCGGTAAAAGAAGAATTCGTATCCGAGTTAAAGAAGCAGATCGAAAAGCAGTTTGGCAAAGATCCGCTTGATAATCCCGATTACGGAAAGATGATAAACGAAAAGCATTTTAAGCGTGTGCTTAATCTTATGGATGCGTCAAAGATCGTAGCGGGTGGGGAGAGCGATGCGGAAACTTTAAGGATCGCCCCTACCGTTATGGACAGCGTGACATGGGACGATGCCGTTATGCAGGAGGAGATATTCGGACCCGTACTTCCGATAGTGACATTCAAAGACATTGAAGAAGTCGTGAAAGTATTAAACGGGATGGACAGCCCGCTTGCTTTCTACATTTTTACGGGCAGTAAAAAGATCGCAAAGGATGTGATCGCACGCACAGGCTTCGGCGGAGGCTGCATAAACGATACGGTCGTGCACCTTGCCACCACCGAAATGGGCTTCGGAGGTTTCGGTTCATCGGGAATGGGCGCATATCACGGCAAGACCGGATTTGAGACCTTCTCACACAAAAAGAGCATCATGGACAAAAAGACATGGATAGATGTTCCGATGCGCTATCAGCCGTTTAAGAAATACAAAGATATGATGCTTCATACGTTTTTAAAGTAAAAAAAAAGCGGAACCGTTCAGGTTCCGCTTTTCTTATTCTCCTTCGATTATCGCAAGGGCAAGTATACCCGCGATCACCATGAATATAAAGAAATACTGTTTTGCGGTAAGCTTTTCTTTTAAGAATATTCTTGAAAGCAAAAGTGAAACAACACAGACCGCCGAGATTATGGGTGCCGCTATCGCACCGTTTCCGCTCATTGCAAACACGTATGTAAACTGTCCCGCCGTCTCGCAGACTGCTGCGAGGATCTTGTCCCGCTGTTTTGGAAGTTCATACTTTACACCTTTTGCACGCATGAAGATATAGAGTATGACCGCAACGATAAAGAACGAAAGCTCATAACTTGTGTTGGCTACGTTTTCGATAGTGTCTTCGGTGATATCCACCAAAG
>JAGCCY010000284.1 GCA_017651385.1 Lachnospiraceae bacterium | reverse complement strand
TTGGTTTTTTTCATATGCGCATTTGCCGTAAAACCGTATTTCGAAGTTTTGAAATCCGTACATGCACTCTCACGCCTCTTATCGCATTCTTCGGAGAATCTTCTTATAGAATAAGGTTCGAGCTCACCCTTTGCCATATACTTTCCGTACTTATCGATATCCTCGTCGGATAAAATGATATACTGCATGAGCGCCTTATCGAGTGTTCCGCTTGCCTTGTCGCTTTCTTTGTATTCACTTTCCGACACGTACTCGTCAAAAGAAAAACCCATCGGCACAAAGTAATCGTTTTCAAAGATATCGAAACCGTTGGTCTGTCCTATCAGTGTAAAATAGGTAAGTTCTTCCTTATCTTCAACGTGCCCGATATGCTCGATCGGCGTCTCGCGTTCCGTCAAAAGATAACGGCTTGAAAGAAGCGTTCTTGCTCCGACTCTTGTAACTCCGAGCTTTGACGTGACTTTTCTGGTAAGCCCGAGTCCTTCGTAAAAATCCATTATCGAAGAAGGAACGGTACTGATAAAGGCCGTGACCGTGGGTCTGTCCCAGATCATCGGATAATTGTACACATCCTGCTCAGTTTCGATCCTGCACCAGATATCCTCATTGGGCAACACCACGTTATCGGCACCCTTAATGCCCTGAGTTATGTAATTGGCCTGCCTGTCTCTTTCCACAAGACATTCACCGGCTATCATCATGGAAAGGCCGGTCATAAAGCTTGCGATCCATATTACCAGAACCACCGGCTTAATGCTCTTTACTCTCGGGAAGAGCACAAATATAAGGATAAAGAACACGATCGTGAGCACTGCGGTAAAGACAAGTTCAAAAATGAGCTGCTCCGGACTTTTAAGACTTCCGAGTATCGTAAGCCCGCCCTCTTCGGTCTTGGCCGGAAGTACCGCACATATGGCAAAGAACGAAACCGCAACAGCCACAGCGGTATTACCGTACAGCATAGGAACTTTAAGGCCCTTGTCTTCCGGCACCTTTTCAAGGATCCTTACGCTCATAAGGCTCATGACCAGGATCGGCATAAAATACCAGCGTGCATAATATTCACTGTTAAGTGCCGAAAACAGAGCATTGAGCGCAGGTATAAAAGCAAACACGGCACACACGATCATAAGTCTTATCGGCCATTTTTCTTTTTCCGTCGAATAATCCTTCTTATTATATATAAGAAAATATGCGATCACACATGAGATCGAGATCATCGGAAGATAGGCTCCCACGCCCGATACACGGCTGTACGATTCGTTGAACATTGAGTTAAGCCCGGAAAGATCGGGTAAGAGCATTACATTCTTTATAATACCCAGTATCATTGTGGGCTCACTGTATGCCACAAGATCATTTCCCAGCAGCACATCCGAAAGCCTTGAATTTCCCACCGTATACGATATTGCCGGGATCAGGTACCAAAGCGAAAGGACAAGGCCCGCCGCCGATGTCAGAAACGCCCTTAAAAGTCTTTTTACATCGTGATATCTTACAAAGAAATAAATGACCAGAAACAAAGCTTCCCCGACAAAGAAATAGTAATTTAAGATCGCCATGAAAGCCGTCATCAGGATATATGTAATATATTTTTTCTCTTCCATGAGCTTTTCGAAAGCAATGAGCCACAGCGGAAAAAACGCCATAACGTCATGGAAATGATTGTATACGAGCACCGCGCCCGAATATCCTGAAAACGTGTATAAAAGCGCACCCATAAACGCGCCGGCTTCGGTCTTTGTGTGACGCTTGAGCCAAAGATACGAAGAAAGTGCCATTGTCGCATATTTAAGCGCATTGATCCAGGGGATCAGATATACGACCGTCTCATTTTTAAAAGGATATGTGAGCCAGAAAAAAGGACTTCCGAGAATATAAAACGAATAGCAGCCTATAACACCGCCGCCTAAGTCGGTGGAAAAATCGTAAAAGAAATTTCCTTCTTTAATAAGCTTATGAAGATGTATATAAAACGGAATCTGCTGTACGTTAAAATCTCCGTAGTAAATCCAGATCCCCTTATTGAATATAAGGAAAACCCCTACAAAGACCGTAAACATCAAAAATGCCGTTAAAAAAACAAAAACTCCCTTTTTCATGACGATAATTGTACATCATTTGAAGGGTGTTTTCCACCTTTTTGTATACCGGACGCGCTCAAGGCTTTTTAATGCACGAAAGATGCTTTTATGCTAATATACCTTTATGAAAAGAAAGACTTTACTTAAATTTATACCCATGATCATCATGATGATCATAATCTTTATGTTTTCCGCGATGCCTTCGGAAGAATCCGGCGAAGCAAGCGGAAAGATCCTTACGGAAGTGTTAAAGATCGTCGAAAGCATCAAAAAGACCGGCCTCGATCAGGCAACAATAAACAGGATCCACTGGCTTATCCGCAAATGTGCTCATTTTACGGAATATGCGGTATTCGGATGGTTCACCATATATGCTCTGACCGATCTGGTCAAAAACAAGTGGGCCGCATGTATCTTCTCGGAAGCTATAGTCTTTGTATATGCGGTCAGCGATGAAATACACCAGTACCTTGTTCCGGGCAGATATATGTCGGCAGGCGATGTCGGTATCGACTCTCTTGGCGCATTGTTCGGTATATGGCTGTTCGTTATTTTCCACCGCGGTAAAAAGAAAAAGAAAGTGACCGAAAGAGTCAAGAAAAGGAGAAGGAATGATTAATTACGATTATCTTATAGTCGGAGCAGGGCTCTACGGCGCCACTTTTGCCCACATGATGCATAAAAAAGGCAAAAGCTGCCTTGTGATCGACAAGCGGGATCATATAGCGGGAAATATATATACGGAAAATCAGCACAATATCAACGTGCACAAATACGGTGCCCACATATTCCATACATCCGATAAGGAAGTCTGGGAATTCATAAACGGATTTGCCGAGTTTAATCATTTTATAAATTCACCCATGGCGGTCTATAAAGACGAACTTTACAATCTTCCGTTCAACATGAATACCTTCAGCAAAATGTGGAATATAAGGACTCCCAAAGAAGCCATGAAAAAGATCGAAGAACAAAAGGCCGCTTTGAACATCCTTAATCCCAAAAACCTTGAAGAGCAGGCACTTTCTTTGGTCGGTACCGATATATACACAAAGCTCATAAAGGGCTATACCGAAAAACAATGGGGCCGTGACTGCAGGGATCTTCCCGCTTCGATCATAAAGCGGCTTCCGGTCCGCTTCACATACGATAACAATTATTTTAACGATCCGTATCAGGGCATCCCGAAAGGCGGATATACACAGATAGTCGAAAAGCTTCTTGAGGGCTGCGATATCATGCTCAATATAAGCTATGAAGACTTTTTAAAGAAAGCCGTTGAAAAAGGGATTTCATGGAACAGGCTTCTTTATACCGGCATGATCGACGAATACTTTAAATTCTCTCTGGGACATCTTAAATACAGAACGCTTAAATTCGAGACAGAATATCTTGAAGAAGACAACTTCCAGGGTGTTGCCGTTGTCAATTACAATGAGCGCGAGATCCCGTATACCAGGATCATAGAGCATAAGCATTTCGAATTCGGAGCCGGTGACGGAACATACATAACCAAAGAATATCCGGACGAATGGACGCCCGGAGCGGAACCTTACTATCCGGTCAATGACGACGAAAATACGCTTTTATATGAAAAGTACAAAGCGCTTGCGGAAAAAGAAGTTAATGTCATTTTCGGCGGCCGACTTGGCGGATATAAATATTATGATATGGATAAAGTAATAAAAGCCGCACTTGAATGTGCAGCCAACGAAAAATAGGGAATAAAAAAAAGGTATTGAAATTATCCAAATTTCAATACCTTTTTAACAATAACTTGAAAACATCATTCCGGTATATGCACTCGTAACATAAGGTGTTGCGTAATTGTGGCCCGGATTCTTGTAAGCGACTATCGTCCTGTCCGCGTAATTCATGGGATTCAATCCCACCTGATTGGTCTTTCGAAGCATTGCGCTCGTGAAGCCTTTAAGTGCATCGGCGTTATCCTTAAGCTCACCGCTCGCAGCCGCGCTCTTTAACCTGTCTTCATCAAGTGCGATCCTGCCGTCCTCTTTAAGCTCAATACCGAGGTTCATAAGCTCATCCGAATGAAGTGAAGCGATGGCGCTCATCTCACGTACCAGTCTGTCGCTCTTGGGATGAACCGCGGAATAAGCATCCGCCTTATCCACAAAGGAATTGTATCCGTCGATCAGCTTGGTGATATTTGCGGCCAGTGACTCAACATCGGGCTTTAAGCTTATATTTGTGGAATCTCCTTCTTCGGAGCTTATATTCTTTAAGTGGATCTCGTAAGTCTTTTCTACGGTAAATATATTGCCAGATGCATGTCTGGGCTCACCGTTTATCAAAAACTCCGCATCACCGGATTCATTGATGATGTTGTCAAGACCAAAGTAATCAACGCTGCCGGCTCTCTTACTTGTGTTATTGTCGGAAACCGTAAACATATGCGGACCGTTTGACGATCTTCCGGTATTCTGTGATTCGATCCTTATCGCACTGTTTCCGTTTCCGTCCTCGATCACCTGAGCGTCAAGACCGATCCCCGCATTTGTGATAAGACGGGAAAGCTTCTGCTGAAGGCTTAAGTTGGTATCGGAATCATAAACGTTATACTGGAACTCATAATTGAGTCCGTTAACGGCGATATCAAACGAATAAAGATCATCCGGAAGGGATAACTCTCCCGAAGGGATCATCTTACCGATATTGGTCTGCGTCGAAGCCAGTTTCGTAACTTCCAGATCAAATGAAGGTGCGGAATCTGCATCCGCATTGTCGCCTATATAATATGCATCCGCTATTGCGCTCTTCGATGAGAATGCAGCCTTCTGGTTGAGAAGTTCATCATCATCAAGACCACCCAAAGATGCTATGGTATTTCTGAATTCTCTTGCGTTTTCTTTGAGACCGACAGCATATTCTTTCGTCGACTGCGATGTGTCCACGATGAAAAGAGGGTCTTCTTTATTCATTTTAACTATGGAATTATAAACGCCACGCAGCTCGCTTTTCTTGTGCGTGTCGAACTTCGTATCCGTCTTAGGCGCATACGTTGTAAGATAATAATTATAGATATTATTAATGACTGCATTATTAGCCATAAGCCCCTCCTTTCTTCCTTGATAGGTAAATGAGATCTCTCCCATTGGCGAAATCCGTTCGCCCGGCTCAGCATATAAAGATAGTAAGGTACATTAAACCTATTTTTATGACTAAAATGTATCACGTCCTGTAAAGTTTTGCAAGTGGTTTTTTATAAAATTATCATAAGATTAACGAAAAAAATATTCTGCGGATCACAGTTTCCTATAACCCGCAGAAAATACGCTATCTCAATATTACGCTTGTCTGCCCGCTTACCGTAAGTATATCACCGTCAAGCGAAGCGTCTCCCATTCCTATCACATCGGTTATCTTTAAAGACTTTTGATCCGTAACGGTTGAAAGATCAACACTTATCTCGGAGCCCGAGGTATTATGAAATACCGAAACGCTGTTTCCTTCGTAAGTACTTACAAAACCTCCGAACTTTGTGTTTTTGAACTTATATGCCCTGTAATCACCAAGCGCTATTTCCGGATTGGCTTTTCTGATCATTATAAGCTTCTTATAGTAGTTGTACAGACTGTCTCCGTCTTTCTTTTGCCCGTCGACCGTACCGTTTGTCTGTTTGTTGCTGTCAAAAGTCGAGCCTGTAGGATTTTTGATGGTATCATCGTCGCCCCAGAGCATCGCAAGACGACGGTTTGCATCGGTGTTCGCACTGCCCCTTGAACCCTTAAGGCCTATCTCCTCGCCGTAATAGATAAAAGGCGAACCCGGACCCAATATATATAGGTTGGCCGCAACTTTCGCATATCCGCTCGAAAGCGTCATGTAGCCCGCAGCCCTGTCGGTATCGTGGTTGGCAATAAAAGGGACTATTGTCGTAAGTTCGTTTTTGGAATGTACGTTATTGATATACTGCTCCACATAAGACGTATATTTATTGACATCTCCTCTCTTGGCGGTCGCGGAGATCATTCCGTCTGCCTGCGCCATCGTAAAGTCAAAGCAGTTCATGCAGACCGCATAATCTTTTGTGACCGAATCCGAATCCCATACCTCGGCAACGCAGTAAACAGAAGGATCCATCTCGCGGAGTTTCTCCATATACCAGCTCCAGAATTCGACATTTTTATCGTTCTCGTTTAAATATACATACTTGGCCGCATCAAAGCGGAATCCGTCCACGCCTATCTCTTCAAGATAGTATTGGGCGATCTTCAAAACTTCTTTTCTGACTATCGGATTATCATAATTTAACTCCGGCATGTCGGAAGAGAAATTCCCTTCATAGTACTCGTCCCCGGAAGGTATCTTGTAAAATATCTTGCCCGGATGGCTTTCCGTATCGGATGCCACATAATAATCGTAATATTGGTTTGAGCTGTCAGAATGTCTTCTTGCACTGCAGAATTCTTTAAACCATTTGTTTTCTTTGCTTGTATGATTGATCACAAGATCCAGGATGATCTTAACATCCCTTTTATGGCAGAGGTCGACCAGTTCCCGAAGATCTTCCATCGTGCCAAACTGTTCGTCTATCTCATAATAATCTGCAACATCATATTTATGATAACTGGGCGATTTAAATATCGGCGAAAGCCATATGCCCTCAACGCCAAGGCTTAATCCCGACTCCGGATCTCCGTCGTTTAAATAGTCAAATCTGTTGATGATCCCGCGAAGATCTCCTATGCCGTCACCGTTCGAATCGGAAAAAGAACCCACAAATATTTCATAAAATACCCTGTTATTGTCTTTTATGCCGGGTATATCATAGCCACTGTTAAAGGTTACATCGTTTATAACAGCCTCACCCCTTTCTGTGTCAAGCTCGTATCTGCCCGTATGATCGTAGACCTTGACCTCAGGTTCGGGTTCAATGACATTTCCGCATCCCGAAACCCAAAGAGACATTATTAAGAAAACAACTGTTAACCTGTATGCTTTTCTCATTTTTGTATCCTTTACGAAAAAATACGAAACTTTCTGAGACTATTATATATTATATTATATAACCTTTACAAGAAATTTTTAACCATGGCTTTTCTCATATCAGGGGGCTTTTGTACTTTTTCTGATGTGTCTTGTTATGACGGTTTTATCATTGCAGGTTATGACGCTTATTATTCTTTTGCCGTATGATACTACCGGACCCGCAAACATCATTTCTTTTATTTCATATTCTCCGTACTTTAGCGGTATATCGGCAACCGTAAGGTTTGTAATGCTGTAATCTTTCGTCCTGCCCACATATCCCATAAGTTTTGCGAGGCTGTACGAGATCTTATCATGGTAAGTCCCCGCATGTTCAAGGTTGACCGCATCGTGGATCGTAGGGTTAAAGCCTGCCACAAAACTTAATATGTATGACCCCTTCTTATGTGCTTCGATCTTTTTATCGATCTTCTTTTGAATAGCTTTTGCGTTATCCATAATACTTTTTGCCGGGTCATACTTATATTTTATCGAAAATCCCGAAGCCTGATTGCCCATGGATCTGTTCCCGTCCGGTCGGCAATCCATGGCATATCCTATATCCATTTTCGACTTTTCGTCCTTGATAAGCTCCGCAGTCAGGAAAGCCGTATATTTAACTTTCGCCGAGTGACAGCTTTCAAGGATCTTTTTCATTTCGTCTTTTTCTATAACGTAAGTATCAAGATCGGTGGTCCTGTTCTTCCAATAAGTTTCGTATGCCTTATCCATATCCTCAAAAGAAAAGACTTTTCCGTTCCACTTTTTATTGTAATATTTTATGATCCCCTTACTGACAGCATCCAGATTTTCCTTCGTCTGTGCCGTTTGAATACTCTTAAAGCCTTTGCTCTCACCGGATAAAAATGTCATGAAATCCTCGATAAAATACTGAAGTGACATTCCGTCGCCGGCCAGATGATGCATCAGAAAAAGGATCGATGTATTACCCTCTGCCTGCCTTGCGAAAGCTCTTATGAACTCACCTTCTTCAACTTTGAACCTTATCTTTTCTTCCCTTCTTCTGATCAGATCAAAATCTTCACTTTCAAACCGGATCGAAGATCCCGGCGAGTCACTGTCAACATAAAAAGC
>JAGCCY010000283.1 GCA_017651385.1 Lachnospiraceae bacterium | reverse complement strand
CTCCGGCCGAAAAAGAATACATTGCGGATATCGCACCTATAGAGGAACCGGAAGAGGAAGAACCTTTGGATATAAGACTTGTTCTTTTACCGCTTTTTGGTACTCTGGGCTTTGTGATATTGTATCTTGTGATAAGCAGGATAATATCAAAAGTAAAGTTTTCAAAGCTTGATACCGATGAAAAGACCAGGTTTTTAAGCAGGCGGAATCTTAAGATCATGTCGGTCCTCGGAAATCCAGTTAACAGGGGTGAAACGCTTTCGGAGTATAATGAAAGGATGAGAGGGGATTATCCCAAAGAAGCACTTAAATTTATTGCCAATTACGAAAGACTTCTGTATTCTGAAAGTGAAGCCGATAAGGACGATCTTGACGATGCGTTTTCCGGCAATAAGGTTCTTCTTGATATCCTTACGAAGAAGAGATTTATATATAGACTGTTTATGTGGTAACAGATAATTGGGGGGAAGATATTTGGCTGTTAAAAGAAAACTGGTAAGTACCAGACTTCTTAAAGAAGGTATGCGTATCGATCAGGCAATAGTGGACGGTACGGGGCGTGCTCTTATCGAGAAGGGTGCTTATCTGGATGATTTTCAAATTGCATATCTTAAGACAAAGGGTATTGCGAGCATCTTTATCGCAGAGGGCGAAGTCGATCCCGACGAGCTTGAGCTTCAGATCCCGCAGTATACGAGAGATCTTATCGAAAAGGCGAAAGTGCCTGATAAACCTAAGGTAAAACTCTCGGAGTCTGTCAAAAAACAGGTCTGCGAAGGCGTTCAGAATCTTTTTGCGGATCCTTCATCCGAAAACTTCACCGATAATTCTGTCAATATAGCCAATCATCTTACTGAGTCGGTGCTTTCCGACGATGCGGTTGCGGTCGATCTCGGTATGCTTAAGGTAAGCGACGAATATACTTTTAAGCACAGTGTCGACGTGGCGGGAATGTCCGTTGTGATCGGAAAGAACATGGGGCTTCCGATAGATGCCTTAAAAGAATTGTGTGTCGCGGGACTTTTGCATGACGTAGGCAAGGCAAAGATCCCGGCTGAAGTACTCAATAAGCCCGGAAAATTAAACGACGACGAGTTTGCGCTTATGAAACAGCACAGCCTTTTCGGGTTCCAGATCTTAAAGGAAAAGAAAAGGTTTTCCGAAAATATCATGCTGGGTGTCTTACAGCACCATGAGAAGATGAACGGTCACGGATATCCGCAGGGAGTTGACCGGTCGAGGATCCATAAGTATGCAAAGATCATTTCCGTTGCGGATGTTTTTGATGCTCTTGTGACCAAAAGACCTTACAAGGATCCGTTTTCAAAGAATGTTGCAACGGAAATGGTCATGGGTATGTCTCAGGAACTTGATATAGACATGATGAAGATCTTCTTACATACAGTCATCCTCTACCCTGTCGATTCGATAGTCACGCTTTCGAACGGAGAGCTTGCAAAGGTAGTGGAAAATAATCCGGATTACCCGTTAAGGCCCAAGGTTGTGGGGCTTAAGCACGGAGTTGTGTACGATCTTGCGGGTGATATTGAGTGTGCGCATCTTATCATTCTTAATTAGGTAAAAAAAGAAGTCCGTTAAGGACTTCTTTTTTTGAAAACTTCGGCGAACTTATACGGCACCGTATGTTTTCGGATCTATTTGATCACTATCGTCTCGCCCTCACGAGAGTTTTTGGCAATTTTAAAACATCCCTTAAAACTTCCGGCACAGGCTTCGTATGTACCTCTGAAGCCTTCTATCGTTGCATTTCCGTTTGCATCGGTATGAACGGTAAGATCTGTGGTCCATTCTTCTTTGATAAGCCTCTTAAGTTCAAGGTATGACGGCTTTAACGAGTTATCTTCCCTTATAAGGCCGCTGGGTGCGTGAAGCCATGCTCCGTCGGCAAAATCCCAGCCTGTCATTGCCTCAACAAGCGGATGTGAAAAGAGGGTCTCATACATTTCACGCCACTCGTTCTTTTGCCTCTCCTCACCTTCGGGTGTGGTGGGCCATTTATCAACCTGATAATCGTTTAAGTCCACTATATCTTTGGGCATTATCTCACCCGATACAAGCGTATTCTCCGTAAAGTGAAGCGGCAGACCGAAGAATGAAAATCTGTCGAGGATATCATTAAGCTTTTCCAATCCCATATAGCCCTGGTGCTGATGGGTCTGGATCCCGATCGCCGAGATCGGAACGCCTGCGTTTAAGCATCCGTCGATAAGGATCCTGTAGCTTTCGGAAAGATTAAAGTCGTTTATAAGAAGTACAGCATCGGGATTGGCTGCATGTGCCGCATCAAAGACCTCCTTGATGAGCTTAACGCGGCCCAGATCCTTGCAGATCCTCGTGATCGCATTGTCATATCTGTCATATACAGGCATGATCACGACTTCGTTTATAACATCCCAGATATCGATGACTCCCTTAAATTCGCTCACCTCTCTGTTGATACGGTCAAGCTGTTTGCTAAGTATCGTGGGATTGTCGTAATCCATAAGCCAGTCTGCACAGCCCGTATGCCAGCAAAGAGGATGGCCCTTGGGTGTAGCACCGTGCGAAACCATGTATTTTGCGGCATTCATGCGGCTTTCGGTTTCGGGTGAACCCTCAACGGGCTCGAATGCTCCCCAGTTGAAGGGAAGAGTTCCGTAATTGAATATATCAAGCCATTTATCCACACGGTCTTTGGCTTTTTCTTTAAAAGCCTCGGCTTTGTCGGCAGGAATGTTTGAAGGGGGTTTTACGGCTGTTGCGGGCAGAAAATCAAAAGCGCCCGAGCCAAAGAAAAACTCATGGTTTTTAAGACTTACTTTTACATCGGTATCGGCAAGAGCATTTCCCGATGCATCGGTAAAACGTACATTTATTTTGGATTTTCGGTGGTCGTATCTTGAATTGTCCATGTGATCCTCCATAGTTTTATGCTATGGATTAATAATATTTAAAAGGGCGATCCAAAACCACTCATATTTGGATTTTAAATACTCAATTTTTAGGATGTAAAAGAAAAGGCGGAAAATTAGGGCTTAGATACGATCTCACCGCCGCCTATCACATAGTCGTTATCGTATAAAACGGCTGACTGGCCGGGCGTGACCGCACGCTGGGGTTCGTCAAATACAACCTTTAACGTATCTTCGGCGATCAAAAATGCGCTTGCGGGTTTTTCGGCATGTCTGTAGCGTATTTTTGCGTTACAGCGAAATTCGCCTTCGGGAGCCTTTCCGGATATCCAGTTAAGATGTTTTACATAGAAAGTCGTTGTGAACAGATCTTCATTATCGCCAAGAGTCACCGTGTTCTTTTCGGCATCTATCGCAACAACGTAATAAGGGTGCTCGGCTGCTATGCCAAGGCCCTTTCTCTGACCGATAGTGTAGTGTATGATGCCTTTATGCTTTCCGATGACGGTTCCGTCTTTAAGTATAAAGTCTCCGGGGGGATATTTCTTTCCGGCAAGCTTTTCTATGGAGGCGCTGTAATCCCCGTCCGGCACGAAGCATATATCCTGACTGTCGGGCTTTGCAGCATTTATAAAGCCGTTTTCGTCGGCAATCTTACGAACTTCTGCCTTTGTAAGGCTTCCTAGCGGGAATCGGGTGTGCTTAAGCTGTTCCTGGGTGAGCGAATAAAGCACATAGCTTTGATCCTTGCTCGCGTCAACGGACTTTTTAAGGAAGTATTCGCCGTCTTTTTCTTCGACTATCGCATAGTGCCCCGTTACGATCACATCACAATCCATTAAGACAGCACGCTCGTAAAGCTTTTCAAATTTCATGTAGCGGTTACAGTCTATACACGGATTGGGCGTGATGCCTTTTTCGTAACAGCCTATGAACTTGTCTATGATCTTTTCTTTGAAATCACCCGTGAAATTAAAGACATAATAAGGCATGGAAAGACGGTAGGCGACGTTTCTTGCGTCCTCTACATCCTTAAGAGAGCAGCAGGTTGCTTTTTTATAGTTGCATACGGTGTCATTCTCGTAGAGCTTCATCGTACAACCCGTGCATTCATATCCTTCATTTTTCATAAGAAGTGCTGCGACACTGCTGTCAACACCACCGCTCATTGCTATAAGTGCTTTCATGTATTTTCCCGTGACAGGCATCAATGTCTGAGCTTTGTTATGACCGTTCTGACAGTTTCTGCCATATACTCTGTGTCCTTTTCGCTGATATCCGTATCGATGGTAAGCCTGAGCGCACCCCGTATCATATCATCCGGGCAGCCGATCGCTTTAAGAACATGGCTCGGCTCAAGGGAACCCGAGGCACATGCGGCCCCCGATGATGCTGCGATACCTGCTTTATCAAGAAGGAGTAAAAGTTCCTCGCCCTCGACACCTTTAAAAGAAAGATTCACATTGCCCGGAAGACGTAAGTTCTTATCTCCGTTAAGCTTTGAACCGGGTATCTTACAAAGTTCCCCGATAAGTTTATCTCTTAAAGGTATTAAAGTTTTTGTATATGCTTCAAGATTATCGTAACTTTCTTTAAGTGCGGCAGCCATACCCACGATCGCCGCAACGTTTTCGGTGCCCGCGCGCTTTCCGCGCTCCTGGGCTCCGCCGAATATCACAGGAGATAATTCGATCCCGTTTCTGGCATATAAAGCTCCGATCCCCTTCGGACCGTGAAACTTATGGGCGGAGATCGATAAAAGATCTATATTATCATTGTTTACATCTATCTTTATATGACCTGCGGCCTGCACCGCATCGGTATGAAAGAGCACATTCTTTTCATGACAGATCGCCCCGATCTTGTTGATCGGCTGGATGGTTCCTATCTCATTATTGGCATACATTACACTGACAAGACAGGTGTCATCACATATTGAATCTCTTATTTTTTCGGGGTTTACGATGCCGCTTTCATCTACATCGAGCAGGGTTATCTTAAAGCCCTCTTTTTCAAGTTCCTTTAAAGTATTTAAGACAGCATGATGCTCGATCTTTGTGGATATTATATGTTTTTTCCCGACTTTGAGTCCAAGTCTTGCCGCCGTGAATAAAGCCTGATTGTCAGCCTCGCTTCCGCATGAGGTAAATGTGATCTCGGAAGGCTTCGCACAGAATATCTTTGCGATCGTTTCTCTCGAAGTCTCTATCGCTTCTTTTGCCTTCTGTCCGAAAATGTACGTACTCGAAGGATTGCCGTATGTTTCTTTAAGATACGGCATCATCTTTTCAAGAGCATGTTCACTTAGGGCCGTTGTCGCGGCATTATCGGCATAGATCATCATATCCTCCGATAGGATCATGATAAAAGCATGCGGTCGTTTGTGAGGTTTTCACCGGCTTTTTCTTTGAAGAGGTTAAGTAAGTCTGCCACGGTCGTATGGGTGCGTTCTTCACCGGATACATCGTAGATGATGCGGCCGTCGTTCATCATGATCGTGCGGTTTCCGAGTTCAAGTGCGGATTGCATGTTGTGAGTGATCATAAGACAGGTTATGTTGTTCTCGCTTACCACCTTCTTGGTGATATCAAGCACTTTTTCGGCGGTCGCGGGGTCGAGTGCGGCCGTATGCTCGTCGAGTAAAAGAAGCTTCGGTATATGATAGGTGGCCATTAAAAGCGTAAGCGCCTGGCGCTGGCCGCCGGACAGAAGGCCCACGGGATTCTTCATGCGGTCTTCAAGTCCCATATTTAAAAGGGAAAGACGCTCCCTGAATTCCTTTTTGTCTTTGGCCGTGATCTTTGCAAACCAGCCGTTGTTGCCGGAGGCAAGATATAAGTTGTCTTCGATGCTCATGGAAGGCGCCGAGCCCTTCATGGGATCCTGGAAGAGCCGTCCTATCATGGTAGAGCGCTTGTGCTCGGCCATATCGGTAATATCGATCCCGTCAAGCACGATAGAGCCTTCATCGACGGGGAAAACGCCGCTTATCGCATTTAAGAGAGTGGATTTACCCGCGCCGTTTGAACCGATTATGCTTATGAAATCGCCCTTGGCCACGTTAAGGCTTATATCATATAAAGCCTGCTTTTCGTTGACCGTTCCTTTATTGAAAACTTTTGAGATATGATCTATTTTAAGCATTTTTTCCCTCCGTTTCCGAAGGCTTTGAAACCATGATCTTCTTCATGGTCTTTTCTTTCATCTTTCCCGCAAAGTACGGTCCGGCGATCGCGATTATGACGATCACGGAAGATACAAGCTTAAGCATCGAGGCGGGCATGTTAAGACGAAGAGCCAGTGTGTATACGACTCTGAAAAGAACGGCGCCTATAACGGCTCCGATCACACCGAAGCCTGTCCCGTGCTTTTTAAAGAACATCCTTCCGATAAGAAGGGAAGCAAGAGCTACGGTCAGCATTCCGGTTCCGATATCGATGTTGGCGGATTTATTGTACTGGGCCAGTAAACAGCCCGATAAAGCGGTAAAAGAATTTGAGATGCAAAGTCCGACTATGGTGATCACAACGGTGTTTATGGAAGAGGATTTGACCATGTCGGGATTATCGCCGGTCGCTCTGATCGCAAGACCGAGTCTTGTGCGTAAAAAGAACGCAAGCAGGATACATACGATCGCCACGAACAGGACGATTACGATAAGCTTTGAATAAGATGCCAAAGCGGTTTCCCCAAGGAAGCCCTTAAGCTTTGAGAAAACCGTTTCGACCGAGTTCATGTTAAGAAGGGAAGAATTTCCCATTATTGCAATATTTATCGAATAGGCAGCGGTATTTACTATGATACCCGCAAGCAGGCTGTCGATACCCATCTTGGTCTGCAGAAAGGCAACCACAAAACCCGATAAAACTCCGGCACAGATCGCCGCAACGATGGACAGGTAAGGATGTCCCGATATTGCCACTACGGCTCCGACCGCGGCGCCCATTGTAAAGGCACCGTCGGTGGATAGATCGCAGACATTTAACATTGTGTAGCTAAGGTACAGTGCTAGAACGGTAAGCGAGCTTATAAGCCCGAGCTCCAGCGCTGTCTGAAATAGTGCTGCCATAGAATCTCCTGATCTTTAATTTCTTAGAAGGATTCTGCTGTCTTTAAGGTCTGAACCTTGCTTGCATAATCCTTGAAAAGTTCGGTAAGTGTATCAATATCATAACCGAATTTTGCCATTATGTCTTCATTAAGTGTAACAATACCGTTATCAAAGGTCCTTACTGCAACAGCTGCGGGATCTTTTCCTTCGATAAGGATCTCGGCTGCCATTCTTGCGGTTTCTTTTCCAAGATCGGCATAGTTGACACCGAAGCCTAAGAAAGCACCGTTAAGGGCAAAAGAATCTGCGCCGCAGAAATGAGGGATACCTGCTTCTGCGAAGATCTCATATATGGAAAGCTCTGCTGTCATTACTGTGTTGTCGGTAGGGGTAAATACTGCTTCAACGCCGTCAGTTACAAGTGCGTTTGCGGCAAGAGTGATCTCTTCAACGTTTGTACCCGTATGCTCTATAACTTCGATACCCTTTGATGAAAGCAAAGCCTTTGCATCTGCGATGGCTGTTGTGGAAGCATCCTGACCTGCATCATAGAGAAGGCCTACCTTCTTGATGTCGGGATTTAAAGCGATCATCATGTTTACGATAGAATCGGTATTGAGCATGTCGGATGTACCGGTAATGTTGGCGCCGGGAGCGTCCATTGAAGCCACAAGACCTGTGCTTAAAGGATCGGATACTGCGGAGAATACGACCGGGATCTTGTTTTCTTCGGTCGCGCCCTGCATGGTCATTGCAACGGGTGTGGCAACGCCGATCATAAGATCCACATCGTCTGCTATGAAGTTGGCAACGATCTGTGAAAGAACGTTTGCGTCTGCGTTGCAGTTATCATATTTGATCACGAAGTCATAATCCTTTGCATCGCCGATGGCTTTAAGTTCGGATTCGATGTTTTCAACGATCTGGTTTAAGGATGCATCGTCCACGTAGTTGCAGATACCGATGGTAAACTGATCTCTGATCCCTACGGACTCGGCTGAGGTCTCCGTTGCGGATGCCGATGCGGTGCCGCCGCATGCGATAAGTGAAAGTGCGGTTACGGCGCTTAATGCAAATGCTGTGAGTTTCTTAAGTGTCTTTTTCATTTTGTCCTCCTTGTTGAGCCTTTGCTCTGTGTGATAGTAGTTACGGGACAAAAAAAGTCCCGTGCAAATTAAATTTGCCGGGACAGATATTCTTATCTGCGGTGCCACCCTGCTTGACGCCTTAGCGCCCTCTCAATGCATACTATCATATGCTGACCTTTGATCACGGGAAGTCAAAACCCGTCTCCCATACTAAGCTTTCGCCTTTCCGTTCGCCCTTGGAAGTCCATTCCCGTAATGACTGCATATCGCACTCCCACCATCTGCGACTAGCTTGGATGCTCACCAAAACGGTACTCACTCTTCCTCATCGGTTTGAGAGGATATTATCGCAAAAGAAAAATCTTGTCAACAGAAAAATGATTGTTACCCATAGAATAATTTAAGTTGACAATATAAAAATGAGTGTTATACTCGTTCTTGCGTAAAACCAAAAGGCCTTTTGAAGATCAAATAAGATAAAGAAGCAGGGAGAACGATACATAAATGAAAAAAATAAGCATATATGATATGGCAAAATGCGGTATAATGACAGCGTTGATGTGTGTGTTAAGTCCGGTGGCGATCCCAATAGGACCGATACCCGTCACGCTTTCAACCCTTATGGTATGCCTTACGACGGTAATACTCGGTACAAAACTCGGTATAGTAAGCTATCTTATATATCTTTTGCTGGGAGCCGTCGGTCTTCCGGTATTTTCCGGATATGCGGGCGGTGTGGGCAAACTCATCGGTCCTACCGGCGGGTATCTGATCGGATTTATATTCATGGTGATCATCGGCGGCATATTCGTATCAAAGTTTAAGGCAAAAATATGGCTTACCGGTGTGGGCATGCTTTTTGGCCTTATCGTAACCTATGCATTCGGAACGGTATGGTTTGTGATATCCATGAAAGTTGAGTTAGGCTATGCTTTATCGGTATGCGTATGGCCCTTTATCCCTTTTGACATTGCAAAGATAATAGTGGCGATACTTTTGGGAACGGCAGTAAACAGGGCACTTAAGAAAGCGATAAAGTAAAGCCTTATGCACCTTAATGTGCAAAAGAAACGGAGAGAAACTTGAGAAAAAGCGGCACAAAAGAAAAGATACTCGCTCTATTAAATGAAAGAAAGGGCACAAGTTATTCGGGACAGGAGCTTGCGGACACCTTAAACATATCGCGTACATCCGTCTGGAAGGCGATCAACGCTTTAAGAGACGAAGGCGTAAAGATCGGGGGCTCCACGAATTCGGGCTATACGCTTGCGCCCGAAAGCGATGTATTGAATTCTTATGTGGTCGAAGATCTTTTAAATGAAGATTCGCGTTCTTTTTACAGGATCAATTGTGTAAAGACCATAGATTCCACGAACTTAAAGTGCAAAAGCGAAGCCGAAAGCGGTGCTTATGAGGGCGTCACCTATATCGCCGAAGAACAGACGAAGGGACGCGGAAGACGCGGAAGAAGTTTCTTTTCACCCGATTCGACAGGCTTATATCTAAGCATCCTTTTAAGACCCGAACTTGAAATATCCGACGCCGTGCTCATCACAACGGCTGCGGCGGTCGCGGCGGCAACCGCTTCGGAAAAGGTCAATGATCTTATAAAAGAAGGCGACGTTAAGATAAAGTGGGTCAACGATCTTTATTTAAACGATAAGAAAATATCGGGAATACTGACCGAGGCGGGGCTTTCGATGGAAACGGGAGGCTTTGACTATGCGGTCATGGGTATAGGTTTTAACCTTGCACCGCCGAAAGGCGGCTGGCCCGACGACATAAAGGACAGGGCGGGAAGCCTGTTTGATGAAGGCTTATGCCCCGCAGGTACGAGAAACCGTCTTGCGGCGGAGTTTTTAAACGCCTTTTTACCCATATATAAAGCCCTTCCGGATGTGACATATCTTTCCGAATACAGAAAGCGTCAGCTTACTCTGGATAAGGATATAGATGTGATCGACGGAGCGGGCAACAAAAAACGTGCCCACGCAACAGGTATCGACGACCGCTGCGGGCTTATCGTGATCTTCGAAGGCGAAGATAAACCGGTAACGCTTACTTCGGGAGAGATATCAACGAGAGTTATATAAAAGGGAAAAACACCGCATATTTCGCTGATTTAAAACTTTAAACCATTACAGTTTAAAGCGCTAAAATATTTTTGTTGACAAACCCGATTTCACGGTGTTATTATTCTTTCAGCTTAAGAAATATCTTGAATGTAAGAATTAAGTTTAAGGGCGATAAACCCAAAGGAAGAAACATGAAGAACACATTTTTTGCAGCAAACTATTATTACTTTTACTTTTACTTTACCGACTCTGAGTAAGGTTAGTTTGCGTTGTGAGAATTGTGAAAGATACGAATTCGTGAAGCGACACAGATTAACCGGATCTGATGTCGCTTTTCTTTTTCAGGAGGAGATACCATGATAGTTGTATTAAAACCCAATGTGGGACAGGAGAAAAAGGACAGACTCATAGAATGGCTTAAGGGCATGGGCCTCGGCGTACATATTTCCGAAGGTGAATACCAGACGGTGCTCGGTCTTATCGGCGACACCGCAAAGGTGGATATGGAGCTTATAGACAGCCTCGATATCGTGGATTCGGTAAAGCGTGTATCCGAGACGTTTAAGTGCTGTAACAGAAAGTTTCATCCGGACGACACGGTAGTAAATATAGGAGACGTCAAGGTCGGCGGCGGCAACTTCGTGCTGATCGCAGGTCCCTGTTCCGTTGAAAACGAGGACCAGATAGTATCGGTAGCGAAGGATGTCAAGGCAGCCGGAGCAAATCTGTTAAGGGGCGGCGCATTCAAACCCCGTACTTCACCTTACGATTTCCAGGGTCTTAAGGGTGAGGGTATCGAACTTTTGAAGATCGCAAGAAAAGAAACCGGTCTTCCGATCGTGACCGAGATAATGAGTATAGACGATCTTCCTCTTTTTGAAGATATCGATGTGCTTCAGGTCGGCGCGAGAAACATGCAGAATTTTGACCTTCTTAAAGAACTCGGCCAGACAGGCAAACCCATTTTATTAAAGCGCGGTCTTGCCAATACGTTAAAAGAACTTTTAATGAGTGCCGAATACATCATGGCAAGCGGCAACGAGAATATAAACCTCTGCGAAAGAGGTATAAGAACATACAGCGATTACTTAAGAAATACTCTTGATCTTGCGGCAGTCCCGATGCTTCACGAACTTTCGCATCTTCCCGTGATAGTGGATCCGAGCCACGCAACGGGTATCGCAAGAATGGTGCCTCCTATGGCAATGGCCGCAACCGCAGCCGGAGCCGACGGACTCATAATCGAGGTTCATAACGATCCGCCTCACGCGCTTTGCGACGGAGCACAGAGTTTACGTCCCGAAGAGTATGCGGAGCTTGTTAAGAAGATCAAAGCTGTCAGGGAGGTTTTGTAATGACGGTAGGAATAGTGGGACTCGGCCTTATAGGCGGTTCTTTTGCGAAAGCATATTCAAAAGCGGGCGAAACGGTGCTTGCCAAGGATATCGATAAGAGCGTAATGGATTTTGCAATGCTGAGCGGTGCCGTTTCGGGTGAGCTTACTACGGAAAACATAAAAAACTGCGACCTTGTGTTTATATGTACATATCCGGGCGCTGCCCTTGATTACATGGAAAAGAACGGTCCTTTTATAGGAAAGAAGCCCATAGTCATCGATTGCTGCGGTACCAAGAAAGTTATAGTAGACAAGGGTATGGAAACAGCCAAACGTTACGGTTTTACATATGTGGGCGGGCATCCGATGGCCGGAACCCAGTAATCGGGCTTTAAATATGCAAAAGAAAACCTTTATAAAGTGGCGCCAATGGTAATAGTGCCGCCAAGGAACGATGATATCGTTCTTCTCGATAACATAAAAAAACTGCTCGAACCTGCAGGTTTTTCCCGATTTACCGTTACTACTGCCGAAGAACATGATATGATGATAGCGTACACATCACAGCTTGCGCATATAGTGTCGAACGCATATGTAAAAAGCCCCACGGTAAGGTCGCATAAAGGCTTTTCCGCGGGCAGCTACAAGGATATGACACGTGTGGCATGGCTCAATCCCGAGATGTGGACGGAACTGTTCTTTGACAATAAGGATGATCTGTTAAAAGAACTCAACATCTTTATTGACAGTCTTAACGAATACAAAAAAGCCCTCGAAAACGACGACAAGGAAGAAATGAGACGTCTTCTTAAGGAGGGCCGCGAGATCAAAGCCGAAATAGACGGCTGAGAAAGGACTATGTATGGATCATACTGTAGAACCCGGCTCAAGGAGCGGACATATTACGGTTCCCGCTTCAAAATCCTATGCACACAGGCTGCTTATCTGTGCGGCGCTTGCGGATGCGCCCGCCGTTATCGAATGTGACGGTATCTCAAAAGATATAGAAGCCACGATAGAATGTTTAAAAGCTCTCGGAGCGAAGATCGAGGTTGTACACCGTGAGATCAATGTCGATCCGAAGGACTTCGGAAAGGTTTTGGCTGACGGTGATGTCACAACTCTTAACTGCGGTGAGAGCGGTTCTACTTTAAGATTTCTGATCCCCGTTGTGGGAGCACTCGGCATAAATGCTGTATTCAACATGGAAGGCCGTCTTAAGGAAAGGCCCAACACGATACTTACCGATGAGCTTCCAAAACACGGTATGAGTTTTAAGCAGGAGGATAACCTTTTGTATGTTTCCGGCCGGCTTGAAAGCGGTGACTTTAACATAGCCGGCAATATCTCTTCGCAGTATGTCTCGGGCCTTTTGTTTGCACTTCCTATATTATCGGGAAAAAGTACGCTGACGGTCACGGGCGAGATCGAGTCAAAGTCATACATCGATATGACGGAAGATGTCCTTGAAAGCATGGATATCGAATTTGATGAGTATCCCGAAAACTGCTATAGGATACCGGGAGACCAGGTCTATTCGTCGCACGGCCGTGAGGTTGTGGAAAGAGACTGGTCCAACGCAGCTTTCTTTGTATGTATGGGAGCGCTTTCCGATAAGGGCATAACTCTTGATAAACTGTCGATATCGTCCAAGCAGGGCGACAGAGCGATATTGGATATAGTGAAGAGGTTCGGAGCTTACGTTTATGTGGGCGATGATTCCGTCACGGTAAAGAAAAAAGAACTTAAAGCCATAGAACTCGATGCTTCGAACATTCCCGATCTTGTGCCTGTGGTTTCGGTGCTTGCGGGTCTGGCCGAAGGCACCACGAAAATATACAATGCCGGAAGGTTAAGGATCAAAGAATCCGACAGGCTTGCCACAACCGCCAAACTTATTAATTCTTTGGGCGGCAGAGCGACAGAGACAAATGACGGCCTTTTGATAGAAGGCGTGGGCTGTTATAAGGGAGGTACGGTCGATGCGTTTAAGGATCACCGCATCGCAATGTCTGCAGCGGTCTGTGCCTGCGGAGCGGTAAGCGATATAACCATTCTCGGAGCGGAGTGTGTTTCTAAATCGTATCCCGCGTTCTTTTTGGATTTTAACAGGCTTTAGGATATACGTTTAAGAAGCGTAAAAGGATCATTTGCATCTTAGGAGGGACCTATGAGTTCAAGCTACGGAGAGAATATAAGACTTACAATATTCGGACAGTCACATTCCCCTGCGATAGGAATGACTCTTGAGGGAGTTCCCGCGGGGCTTAAGGTCGACATGGCCGAACTTAATGCCTTTATGAAAAGACGCGCTCCGGGCAGGGACAGTATTTCGACGGCGAGAAAAGAAGCCGACGAGCCTGAATTCTTATCGGGTCTTAAGGATGATATAACATGCGGGACCCCGATAACCGCGATCATAAGAAATACCGATACCCGTTCAAAGGATTATTCCGAACTTAAGGTAATACCCCGTCCGGGTCATGCGGATTATACCGCAGAGGTCAAATATAACGGCTTTCAGGACTTTGCGGGCGGCGGACATTTTTCGGGAAGGCTTACCGCGCCGATGTGTATTGCGGGCGGTATCATAAAGCAGTTTCTTAAAGAAAAAGGGATCGAGATATTCGCAAGAGTATATTCCATAAAAGATATATGCGATGAAGGCAGGTTTGATAAGCCAGTATCCGATAAGGCATTTCCGGTCGTAAACGATAAAAAGGGCGAGGAGATGGTCGCTTTGATAGAAAGCGCAAAGGCAGACGGCGATTCCGTCGGCGGTATCATCGAGTGTGTGATCACGGGACTCCCCGCAGGGCTGGGCGATCCGATGTTTGACGGTATGGAGAACCGGATCTCAAAGATAGTGTTCGGTATACCTGCGGTCAAGGGAATAGAGTTCGGCGCGGGTTTTGAAGCCACGAAGATGTTCGGAAGCGAGAACAACGATCCGTTCACTTATGTTGACGGCCGTGTCATGACAAAGACCAACAATTCGGGCGGGATACTCGGCGGTATCACAAACGGTATGCCTGTTATGTTTAAGGCGGCCGTAAAGCCGACCCCTTCGATATACAAGCCTCAGACCAGTGTAAATCTTCAGACAAAAGAAGAGACAGAACTTATCATAAAGGGACGCCATGACCCCTGTGTGGCCGTAAGAGCCGTACCGGTCGTGGAGGCGGCGGCAGCGATAGCCGTATATGATGCAATGCTTGGAAATTAGGATTGGGTAAAGCGTTCTTTTACCCGATTTCGGATATGAGGAGGACATAATAAATGAACATTCCCGAGTGTCGTGAGAAGATTGACGCGATCGACAAGGAACTTTTAAGACTTTTTACTGAACGTATGGGCATTTCAAAAGAGATCGCCGCATATAAAAAAGAAAACAACATTCCGACGCTTGACTTAAAAAGAGAGCGTGAGAAGATGCTTTCCGTATTCAATGCGTCATCGGATGAAATGATAGATTATGCACCCGTTTTCTTTTCAATTATCTTAGAGCTCAGCAGAAGCTATCAGAACAAATTGAACGGTGCAAGATCGGATCTTACGGAGCGTATCGAAAATGCGATAGAGACTACGGACAAGCTTTTCCCGGAGCGTGCGGATGTGGCGTGCCAGGGTGTCGAGGGTGCCAATTCGCAGCTTGCGACCGATAAGCTTTTCAGAAATCCGAACATCATGTATTTTGCAAGCTTTGAGGCTGTATTCTCGGCTATTGAAAAGGGACTTTGCAAATACGGGGTCATTCCTGTGGAAAACAGTACCGCCGGTTCGGTCAACTCGGTTTACGACCTTATGTTAAAACATCATTTCAGTATAGTGAGGAGCATAAGGCTTAAGATAGAGCATAATCTTTTAGCCAACGAAGGCACAAAGCTTTCGGATATAAAAGAGATATATTCGCACGAGCAGGCCATAAGCCAGTGTTCCGAGTTTCTGTCGACACTTAAGGGGGTTAAGATCATACCCTGCGAGAACACCGCGGTTGCCGCCAAGATGGTAGCGGAATCCAAAAGGAACGATGTTGCCGCACTTTCATCGCTCATGTGCATGAAATATTACGGACTTTCCTGTGTAAAGGACAGTGTTCAGAACCAGGACAACAACTATACACGTTTTATATGTATCGCAAAGCAGCTTGAGATCTATCCCGGAGCCAACAGGACCAGTATCATGCTCACACTTTCTCACGAGCCCGGTGCGCTTTACAAGATACTTTCAAGACTTTATGCGTTAGGTATCAACCTAAACAAGCTCGAAAGCCGTCCGCTTCCGAACAGAGAGTTTGAGTTTATGTTTTACTTTGACCTTGATGCACCGGTATATTCACCGAAGCTTATCCAGCTTATGGCGGAGCTTCCGGGTGCCTGCGAAAGCTTCAATTATCTCGGAAGCTACAGCGAGATCATATAGCATGTACGGTACCTGATTTTTTGTAACCGTTCCTGCCATCTGAAGTGATAAAACGGAGACTGATATGATAAAATGCGGCCTGCTTGGCAAAAAACTTTCACACAGCTTTTCGCCTGAGATCCACGGTATGCTGGGTGATTATGAGTACACCCTTTTTGAAAAGGGAGAAGACGAGGTTGCCGATTTTATAAAAAACGGCGATTTTACCGGCATAAATGTCACGATTCCCTATAAAAAGACCGTTATGCCTTATATGGATGAATTAAGCGATGTAGCGAAGAAAGTCGGAAGCGTCAACACGATCGTAAGGCGGCCCGACGGTACGCTTTACGGCGACAATACCGATGTATACGGATTTATGGAGCTTGTCAGAAAATCCGGTATAGAGGTCGGGAACAAAAAGGTTTTGGTATTAGGAAGCGGCGGTGCTTCCGTAGCCGTTACTGCAGCACTTGAAATGCTTAATGCAAAGCCGGTCATCATAAGCAGAAGCGGTGAGAACAATTATGACAATCTTGATCTTCACAAGGACGCCGGGGTCATAGTAAATACAACGCCGCTCGGTATGTATCCCGATAACGGCAAGGCAGCTCTTTCTTTGAAACTCTTTCCCGCACTATGCGGAGTGATCGATATAATATACAACCCTTCGAGAACGGCACTTGTGCTTGAGGCCGACGATCTGAGTATTCCCGCGATCGGAGGACTTTACATGCTCGTGGCCCAGGCCGTTAAAAGTTCGGAGCAGTTTCAGAAAAAAGATATCCCGATCTCCAAGATAGATGAGATCTACAACTGCCTTTCGGTCAGGATGCAGAACCTTGTGCTCGTGGGAATGCCCGGATCCGGTAAAACAACGATAGCGAAGCTTCTCGGTGAAAGACTGGACCGTGAGGTCATTGATACGGATATTAAGATCACTGAGCGTGAAGGCAGAAGTCCTTCCGCCATAATCACCGAAGACGGCGAAAGCGTATTCCGCGACATTGAGACCGATGTCATAAAAGATCTCGGAAAGCTTTCGGGTAAGATAATCGCGACCGGTGGCGGCGCGGTATTAAGAAAAGACAATTATAACCTTCTTAAACAAAACGGCATCATCATATGGATCCGCCGTGATGCGGCACTTTTGCCGACAGATGACAGGCCTTTGTCAAAAGGACGCGACCTTAATGAGCTTTTTAGAGAGCGTAAGCCCTATTATGAACAGTTCGCGGATATGACTGTCGATAATACGGTCCCCAAAGACGCGGTCAAGGATATACTTTCAAAGCTTGAAGCGTTCTTTTAACCCGTAAAGACAAAGAAAAAGCATAATTATTAAAAATTTGCAAATCATTCGCAAAAGTTATTGACACTCCGGTCAAAGAGTGATAACTTATTTTGCGAATGATTTGCAAATTTGTTTTTTACTTAACAGAAAATTCCTCCGAAATTACCTATTAAGTAAAAAACGCTCCGCGAGGATGCGCACAGGCGCGGGAAAGGATAAGCATGGCAAAGCAGTATCACACCAAAGGAAAAGAAATTTTGCTTACATATTTTATGGGTTCTACCGGCAAGAGATTTTGCGCCAAAGATGTGCTCGATTATCTAAACGACTGCGAGATCTCCATGAACCAGGCGACCGTGTACAGGAATCTTGAGAAGCTTACCGAAGAGGGCAAGCTTTTAAAGACAAAGAATCCTTCCGACGATACGGGATATTATCAGTATGTGGGTGACGGTTCGTGCTGCAGGGAGCATCTTCATATCCAATGTAAGGTATGCGGGAAGATAGTTCACCTTGAAGGGCCCGTCATGGATTCTTTCAATGATTATGTGCAAAACGAGCTTAACTTTGTCCTGGAACCGAAAGAAGCGGTCCTGATAGGAAAATGTCCGGACTGCATTGATAAGGAAAGCGAGATATCAAAGTGAAAAAAGCGATCAAGACTGCCGGACTTATACTGGTGCTTTGCACCAGTCTTTGCTCATTGGCTGCCTGCGGTGATGCAAATGCCGATAAGGGTCCGGACATTTCGGATAAAAAGAGTATAGTCTGCACGATCTTCCCCGAATACGACTGGGTAAAAGAAGTGACCGGCGATAAGGCGGATGATTATGAGATCACGCTTTTGCTTGATAACGGTGTCGACATTCACAATTATCAGCCTTCTGCGGCAGATATAGTAAAGATTGCATCATGCGATGTTTTCATATATGTGGGCGGCGAGTCGGATAAATGGGTCGATGATGCCCTTTCGGAAGCCGTAAACAAGGATATGCAGGTTGTCAGTCTTCTTGATGTCTTAGGCGATCATGTCAAGGAAGAGGAAACAGTCGAAGGTATGGAAGCGGAAGAAGACGAAGGTGAAGAAGAGGAAGGCCCCGAATATGATGAGCATGTATGGCTTTCTCTTAAGAACACCGGAGTGCTTGTAGATGCGATAACTGCTTCCCTGACAGCTGTAGATCCTTACAATGCCTCAATCTATAAAGAAAACGCAAAGGCATATAACGAAAAGCTCAAGGCACTTGATGATGAGTATCAAAATGCGGTAAACGAAGCATCGGTAAAGACCGTTCTTTTCGGTGACAGGTTCCCGTTTCGATATCTTACAGATGATTACGGACTTGATTACTTTGCTGCATTTGCGGGATGTTCCGCAGAGACCGAAGCAAGCTTTGAGACCGTTACTTTCCTTGCGGGAAAGGTTGATGAGCTTGATCTTGGTGCCGTTTTGGTGATCGAAAGTTCTGACGGGAAAATGGCGGAAACGATAATCTCAAATACGAAGGACAAGGATCAGGAAGTATTGGTACTTGATTCAATGCAGTCCGTCACGGGAAAGGATATCGAAAACGGTACCACATATCTGGGTGTCATGAAAGATAACCTTGAAGTATTAAAGAAAGCACTTAAGTGATCGTTTTATAAATTTCAGGTGTCGGTTTTTCCGGCACCTTAAGGGAGTTTAGAAATGTTGGATGTTAAAAATCTATCGATCGGATATGAAGGAAAGCCTGTAGCCGAAGATATAAATTTCTCGGTAAAAGAAGGCGATTTCCTCTGTATAGTGGGCGAAAACGGCGCAGGTAAAAGTACGCTTGTCAAAACCCTTTTAAGACTTACAAAGCCTTTGTCGGGTGAGATAGTATTTAAGGAAGAAGGCATAGGCTACCTTCCGCAGCAGACCGTTGTCCAGAGGGATTTTCCCGCTTCCGTATGGGAGATCGCTCTTTCGGGCAATATTTCAAAACTGGGAGCGCGTCCTTTTTACAGAGCCGAAGAAAAGAAAAGGGCTGAGGACAATCTTAAGCGGATGGGTATCTGGAATCTTAGAAAAGAATGCTACAGAAACCTCTCGGGCGGACAGCAGCAGCGGGTCCTTCTTGCCAGAGCGCTGTGTGCTTCTGAAAAGCTTTTGGTGCTTGATGAGCCCGTAAGCGGGCTCGATCCCAAAGTTACGGCCGAGTTTTACGAACTTACAAAAGAACTCAACAAAAGCGGTATAACGATCATCATGGTCTCGCATGATATAAAGGCAATAATGGAGTTTTCGGATCATATATTGCATATAGGCAGGGATAATGTATTCTTCGGCACGACCGAAGAATATTTAAAGAGCAGTATCGCCAAAGAGATCGGGCTTAACAGCGGGGAGGAAGGATAATGCAGAATATGATCAAAACACTGCAATTCTATTTTGAATTCCCGTTTGTAAAGTATGCGGTCATTGTAGGTATACTTATAGCACTCTGTTCATCGCTTCTGGGCGTAACGCTCGTACTTAAGCGTTATTCGTTCATAGGCGACGGGCTTTCGCATGTTGCTTTCGGCGCAATGGCTGTAGCATCGGTACTTAAGCTTGCGGATCAGTCGGTGCTCGTCCTTCCTGTCACGGTCATTACGGCAATACTTCTTCTAAGAACAGGGCAGAACGCAAAGATCAAAGGCGATGCCGCGATAGCGATGCTTTCGGTGGGCGCTCTTGCGGTAGGCTATATGCTCATGAATGTCTTTTCGACTTCGGCCAATGTATCGGGAGATGTGTGCAGCACGTTGTTTGGATCGGCATCGATAATTACGCTTCAGGTTAAAGATGTTGTTCTGTGTTTTGTTCTTTCGGCGGTTGTGATGGTATTGTTCGTTGTTTTGTATAACAGGATATTTGCGGTCACATTTGATGAAAACTTTGTGACGGCAACGGGCAGGAGTGCAAATTTTAATAACCTTATGATCGCTGTTATGATCGCGATCGTAATAGTACTCGGCATGAATTTTGTGGGATCGCTCCTTATCTCGGCACTTATCATATTCCCGGCACTTTCTTCGATGAGCTTGTTTAGCAGCTTTAAGAGTGTTGTGATCTTATCAGCGATAATGTCGGTAATATGTGCTTTTGCGGGGATCCTCATTTCGATACTTCTTTCGACTCCGGTAGGCGCCACGATAGTGGTCTGCGACATGATCTTATTCCTTATATGTTTCGTGATAGGTAAGGTTAAGGGCGCCTGAAAAAGTCTTTTGTATTAAAGATCAAACAATGCCGATGAAGAGTGGAAAAACAGATCCCAATGATGTAAAATATTATGAGGACAGTCAAAATTTAAGGATATTGAAAACATGCGGCTGTTCTGAAAGCTCTGATATGTGAGCATTCAAGTATGATTTGGGGGATTTTAAAAATATGAAAGCAGTGATCATAGTTTTTCTCATCGGGATATTGACATTGGGCGGGTGTTCTTCGCCGTTTGAAGTTTCTGTTGATATGCCGCAAAGTATCTCGGTGGAGAATGATTCTAAGGATGATGCAAACACGGGGAGGACATCGACATCTGTGGAAAAAGAGGATAAAACAGAGCCTTATCATGATTGCGACGGCACATGGTATGCTCAGGATGAAACAGGCATGGCCCTTTTGATAGAGGACGGGGTCATTACCGTTACAGGTTATGATCTTAACAGTTCCACGGCATTCAAGGCGGAGACCGTTGATGATCGGATATCCTTTGCTATTGAGGATAAATTTTTCTTCTTCTATGAGGTTAATTATTTTGCCGGAGAAGATAAGATCGAGGCATACACATGGCCCATACTTGACGGTGACGGAGGTTATAAGCGTACCGTGTTTAAAAGGAACGAGTACGACCCCGGAGATACGATCATGCTCGGACTCTTACAGGGTGACTGGGAGATAATGGACAACGGGGAGATGTTGCAGGAACCCGGTATCATGCGGGATATCGTTCATTTTTCGGCACCGGACTATCATATGATGCGTTTCATCAGGCCAAACGGTGATAAAACGACCTTTACTGTTGAACTTTCGGATGTTTTTAAAGAAAAACAGGGAACGTATGACCGAATGATTCTTTCAAACAAATTTACATCAGGGGAATACAGCTGGGATGAAGTGAGACCCGAACAATCATTTCAGATACTGATCGCCAATAATCTCGGAATTGATTATATGATGTTAAGAGAGCTGGGCGACGAAAGGACAGGGTTTGCGTCGGATGGCCTTATGTATGACAGGAGTTCATACGGAACATGGTTCTTACGAAGACCTGATTCGTATGATTACGATGGGGAGTATGAGACTGATTCGACAACCCCTTCAACCGTCGGGATCGAGGATGATGTACGAATGAAAGGAACATCGTTCTATGCGTTCAAATGGGCTGAGTTTGGCAACAGTTGTACCCTCCAGCGTGTTGAGGTATTTAAGACGACCGTTACCGTGGACGGTAAGGAAGAGAATGCTATGGGATACATTATTCCCAACGATGAGTACGCATATTCGGCCGTTAATTATGAATATAAAGGGATGCAGTATATGGCATCCGGAGGTTACTTTGATCCTTGTCTTGTCAAAGTCGTAACGGATGAGGCAGGGCAGATCACCGAAATGACAAAGTTCGCATACGCAGCAGACGGTATGTACCTTGAACACGGAGTGAAGGTTTTTGAAGGTGAGTAAACTTATATCAGTTATATAAAAAATTGTTGACAAGAGCTTAAAAAAATATTATTCTTACTTCAACCAAATAAAGTACTAAACCGTTGACGAAGAGGAGTAGCTTGGGACACTTGCTGTAAAGAGAGTCCGGGATGGTGAGATCCGGGTAGTAAAGGCTTGAGTGAATGGACTTCGGAGGGCGCGGTGGAAATACCGCGACGAGAGGCATGCGTTAGTTGCCGGGGATATGTTGGTATCCCGCTAAGGTCACGAGTCATGTCGTGATGAATAAGGGTGGCACCGCGGATAGTGTATTTGTATATTCGTCCCTGACAGTAGTTATACTGTCAGGGACTTTTTTTATACGCCAAAATGAGGAGGGAAAAATGACGATCGAGGAACTGAGGAAATTAAAAGAAACGGGCCGGTACGATATAGCACCCGTATCGCGTGAAATGCTGTCGGATATGAAGACTCCGCTTGAGGTATTGAGGATACTTAAGAATGTATCGGATCACTGCTATCTTCTTGAATCGGTTGCGGACAACGATAACTGGGGCAGATACACATTTTTGGGATACGATCCCAAGCACGAGATCACCTGTCTTAACGGGGTCCTTAAGATCGATAAGGACGTGATAATGACAAATGAGCCTTACAAATACATAAGAAACCTTTTAAAGACATATAAAAGCCCCAAGGTTTTAGGACTTCCCCCGTTCACGGGCGGTCTTGTGGGATATTTCGCATATGACTACATAAAGTATGTAGAGCCTACTCTTAAACTTATCGAGGATGACGATGAAGGGTTTAACGATGTGGACTTAATGCTTTTTGACAAGGTCATAGCCTTCGATCACTTAAAGCAGAAGATAATCCTTATCGCCAACATAAAGCTCAACGATATAGACAACGAATACAAAAGAGCTCAGAAAGATCTGGACGGTATGGTGGATCTTATCACGAACGGTAAGATGAGCGACGATATAAAGGGTTATGCAAAGGAAGAGTTTAAGCCCGAGTTTTCCAAAGAAGAGTTTTGCGAAATGGTCGAAAAGGCCAAGCATCACATAATCGAAGGCGATATCTTCCAGATCGTTCTTTCAAATAAGCTTTCGGCCGAATTTGAGGGATCGCTCATAAATACCTACAGGGTTTTAAGGACCATCAATCCTTCGCCTTACATGTTCTACTTCGGAAGCAACGATCTTGAGATCGCGGGCGCATCGCCCGAGACGCTTGTAAAACTCGAGGACGGAGTGCTTCATACTTTCCCGCTTGCCGGTACAAGACCGAGGGGCAGAAACCATGATGAAGACGAAGCGTTAAAAGAAGAACTTTTAAGAGATCCCAAAGAACTTGCCGAGCACAACATGCTTGTGGATCTCGGAAGAAACGATATAGGCCGTATATCAAAATTCGGAACGGTAGAGGTTGAAAGCTTAAGGGATGTGCTCATGTTCTCGCATGTAATGCACATAGGCTCAACGGTAAGAGGAATCATAAAAGACAGCGAAGACGCAATGTCGGCTGTCGGCGCGATACTTCCTGCAGGGACACTTTCCGGAGCGCCCAAGATCAAGGCCTGTGAGCTTATAAACGAGTTTGAAAAGAACAAGCGCGGTATCTACGGCGGAGCGATCGGATATATAGACTTTACCGGAAACCTTGATACCTGCATAGCGATCAGGACCGCATACAAGAAAAAAGGAAAAGTATTCGTAAGAAGCGGAGCCGGCATCGTAGCCGATTCCGTACCCGAATCGGAGTTCACCGAATGTTTAAACAAAGCCGCAGCTGTAGCCAAGGCGATAGATATGGCAAAGGAGGTACTGTAATGATCTTACTTATAGACAATTATGACAGTTTTTCCTATAACCTTTACCAGCTTATCGGTGAGTTTGAGCCGGATATAAAAGTGATAAGAAATGATGAACTTACAGTTGACGAAGTTAAGGAATTAAAACCCGATGCAATCATTCTTTCACCCGGACCGGGAAGACCCGAAGATGCGGGCATCTGTATCGAGACGGTCAAAAAACTCGGAAGCAAGATCCCGATACTCGGTGTGTGTCTGGGCCACCAGGCGATATGTACGGCATACGGAGCAAAGGTTGGCTACGCAAAGAAGCTTATGCACGGAAAGAGTTCGATGGCAAGGCTCGACGTTAACTCAAAGCTTTTTAACGACTGTGCGGATGTGATCGAGGTTGCAAGATATCATTCGCTTGCAGCGGATGAGAACACGATCCCCAAAGAACTTAAGGTCACGGCAGTCACAAGAGACGGCGAGATAATGGCGGTAGAGCATGAAGAGTATCCTGTATACGGTCTTCAGTTCCACCCCGAATCGATACTAACTCCGGCAGGACGCGATATAATAAGAAACTTTATCAATATAAGCAACAGCAAACAATAAATCAAAATATGAGAGGGACAAAAAATGATCAAAGAAGCTATAGTAAAAATTGTAAGCAAGCAGGATTTAACTTATGATGAAGCATATACCGTTATGAACGAGATCATGAACGGTGAAACAACGCCCACACAGAACGCAGCTTTCCTTGCGGCACTTTCCACAAAGTCCGCAAAGGCCGAGACTCAGGACGAGATAGCAGGCTGTGCAACGGCAATGAGAGAGCATGCGACAACGATCTCCTACGATAAGGATGTTCTTGAGATCGTGGGAACAGGCGGAGACAATTCACAGAGTTTCAACATCTCCACAACTTCCGCAATGGTGATCGCTTCCGCAGGCATAAGAGTCGCAAAGCACGGTAACCGCGCCGCATCATCAAAGTCGGGCGCAGCGGACTGCCTTGAAGCACTCGGCATCAACATTGACATGTCACCCGAAAAGTGCGTATCGATGCTCGATGATGCGGGATTCTGCTTCTTCTTTGCCCAGAAGTATCACTCATCCATGAAGTACGTGGGTGCCATCAGAAAAGAACTCGGTTTCAGAACGGTATTTAATATCTTAGGCCCCCTTACCAATCCCGCAAAGCCTTCGATGCAGATTTTGGGTGTATATGACGATTATCTTGTGGGACCTTTGGCAAGAGTTCTTACAGACCTTGGCGTAAAGAGAGGCCTTGTGGTATACGGACATGAAAAGCTCGATGAGATCTCGGCATGCGGACCCACAACAGTCTGTGAGATCAACAACGGAAAATATACGGATTATGAGATCAGACCCGAAGATTTCGGTCTTGTAAGAGGCAATGCGGGCGACCTTACGGGCGGCACGGCTGAAGAAAACGCACAGATCACCAGAGATATCTTATCCGGCAAAGAAAGAGGCGCAAAGAGAAGCGCAGTATTACTTAACGCCGGCGCTGCGATCTATGTGGGAGGCAAGGCAGATACTTTCGAAGACGGTGTTAAAGAAGCAGCCAGACTCATCGATGAGGGTCTTGCGCTTAAGAAACTTGAAGAGATCATTGAAAAGTCAAACAAATAGAGGAAAGCATGGACAACATACTTAACACGATAGCCGAATATGCAAGGGAAAGAGTAATAGCAGGCAAAAAAACGCTTCCTTTGGACGCTCTTAAAGAAAGAGCACTCGCACTTCCCAAAGACAATGCTTTTTCTTTTGAAAAGGCAATAAAGAAAGACGGTATGAGCTTTATATGCGAATGTAAAAAGGCTTCTCCGTCAAAGGGTCTTATCGCAGAGGATTTTCCTTATGTCAAGATAGCGAAAGAATACGAAGCGGCGGGAGCCTCATGTATATCGGTACTTACCGAGCCTAAGTGGTTTCTGGGAAGTGACGGATATCTTAAGGAGATATCGGAAAATGTAAATATTCCGTGTCTTCGAAAGGATTTCACGGTCGACGAATACATGATATACGAAGCAAAGACCCTGGGTGCTTCCTGTGTACTTTTGATATGCTCGCTTCTATCTACGGAAACGCTTGAAAAGTACATTAAGATCGCGGATTCTTTGGGGCTTTCGGCTTTGGTGGAGGCTCACGACGAAGATGAAGTTAAGTCGGCCGTAAGTGCGGGCGCGAGGATGATCGGGGTAAACAACAGAAACCTTAAGGACTTTACGGTCGATATAGGAAATTCCCTAAGACTTCGAAGCCTTGTACCCGATGATATACTGTTTGTGGCCGAAAGCGGGATAAAGACCGCGGGGGACATCAAAACCTTATACGAAGGAAAAGTCGACGGCGTTCTCATAGGAGAATCCTTAATGCGTGCACCCGATAAAAAAGCCGAGCTTGATAAGTTAAGAGGACTTATATGATAATAAAGATCTGTGGTCTTAAAACACAAAACGATATAGCATATGTCAATGAGCTTAAGCCCGATTATATAGGCTTTGTGTTTGCAAAGGGGCGTAAAAGGACGATCGATATGGAAACGGCAGGGCTGTTAAAAGAACGCCTTGATAAAGATATTAAAGCCGTCGGAGTCTTTGTGGACGATCCGCTTAACGAAGTCCTATCGCTTCTTGATGATAACATCATCGACGCAGCCCAGCTTCACGGCGACGAAGATGAAGCATACATAAAAGCATTAAAAGAAAAAACCGATAAGCCTGTCATCAAGGCATTTGTGGTAAAAGAAGATACGGATATCGATCTTATAAACAATTCTCCGGCCGATATGATACTATTGGACAGCGGGCAGGGAAGCGGGAAAAAGCTTAACGAAGAACTTATAAGATCCGTGAAGCGGGACTACATTTTGGCGGGCGGTTTAAGTCCGGATAATGTCGGTGGCGTTCTTTTAAACAGAAGCGTCCATCTTATAGGACTTGATGTAAGTTCCGGTGTCGAGACGGACGGAGCAAAAGACAGGGAAAAGATAGAACTCTTTATCAAAAGAGTGAGAAATGAGGAGAAAAGATGAGCAGAGGAAGATTCGGTGTCCACGGCGGACAGTACATTCCCGAAACACTTATGAATGCGGTGATCGAGCTTGAAGAAGCGTACAACAGGTACAAAAACGATCCGGATTTTAACCGCGAGCTGGGTGAACTTTTAAACGAATATGCCGGAAGGCCTTCAAGACTTTATTTTGCGGAGAAGATGACAAAGGATCTCGGCGGTGCAAAGATCTACTTAAAGAGAGAAGATTTAAATCATACGGGTTCGCATAAGATAAACAACGTGCTCGGTCAGGCGCTTCTTGCAAAGAAGATGGGAAAGACACGCCTTATCGCCGAGACCGGTGCGGGTCAGCACGGTGTTGCCACCGCGACGGCAGCAGCGCTTATGAATATGGAATGTGTTGTTTTCATGGGTGAAGAGGACACAAAGAGACAGGCATTGAACGTATACAGGATGAGACTTCTGGGTGCGACCGTGATCCCTGTTAAGAGCGGTACCGCAACATTAAAGGACGCCGTTTCCGAAGCAATGCGTGAATGGACGAGCAGGATCGCGGATACTCATTATTGTCTGGGTTCCGTAATGGGGCCGCATCCGTTCCCGACGATCGTAAGAGATTTCCAGTCGGTAATATCAAAAGAGATAAAAGAAGAAATGCTTAAGCGTGAAGGACGTCTTCCCGATGCCGTTGTGGCCTGTGTGGGCGGCGGTTCAAACGCAATAGGTTCTTTTTATAACTTTATAGAAGATAAGGAAGTCAAACTTATCGGATGTGAGGCGGCAGGACGCGGCATAGATACCTTTGAGACGGCCGCTACCATAAATACGGGCAGGCTCGGTATCTTCCACGGCATGAAATCATATTTCTGCCAGGATGAATATGGTCAGATCGCTCCGGTGTATTCGATCTCCGCCGGACTTGATTATCCCGGAATAGGACCCGAGCATGCCGATCTTCATGATACGGGAAGGGCCGAATATGTAGCGATAACCGACGATGAAGCTGTAAATGCGTTTGAGTTTCTTTCAAGGACAGAGGGTATCATCCCCGCTATCGAATCGGCTCATGCGGTCGCTTATGCGATGAAGCATGCAAAAGACTATACAAAAGATCAGATTATGGTAATAACGATCTCGGGCCGCGGTGACAAGGACTGCGCAGCGATCGCAAGATACAGAGGGGAGGATATCAATGAGTAAGATCAAAGAAGCTTTCAAAGACAAAAAGGCCTTTATCCCCTTTGTGACCTGCGGAGACGGAGGGCTTGAGAATACGATCGAAATAGTAAAAGAGGCTGTTAAAAACGGAGCCGACATAGTGGAACTCGGTATCCCGTTCTCGGACCCGACGGCGGAAGGACCTGTTATACAGGAAGCCAACATTCGGGCATTAAAGACAGGTGTCACGACCGATAAGATATTCGATATGGTGATCGAGTTAAGAAAAGAAGTATCCGTTCCGCTTGTGTTTATGACATATGCAAATGTCGTATATTCATACGGGATCGATAAGTTTATGAAAAGATCGGCCGAAGTCGGTATGAACGGTCTTATCCTTCCCGATGTTCCTTTCGAAGAAAAGGAAGAGTTTGCGCCCACAGCGAGAAAATACGGAATAGACTTTATATCGCTGATCGCACCCACTTCTCATGAAAGGATCGCAATGATAGCAAAAGAAGCCGAAGGGTTTATATACATTGTCTCAAGCCTCGGAGTTACGGGTGTAAGAAGCGAGATAAATACCGATATTGCGTCCATGGTAAAGCTTATCCGTGACAATACCGACATTCCCTGCGCCGTCGGATTCGGTATATCCACACCGGAACAGGCGGCTAAGATGCGTTCTTTGTCGGACGGGGTGATCGTGGGCTCGGCCATCATGAAGCTTGTGGCCAAATACGGTACGGATGCTCCGAAATACGTGGGCGATTATGTAAGAACTATGGTAGAGCAATAAGAT
>JAGCCY010000282.1 GCA_017651385.1 Lachnospiraceae bacterium | reverse complement strand
ATATATCCGTTGCACCGTTTACGATCTTTTTACGATCGTCGTCAAACTCGGCAAAAGAACTTTCAGCGATCCTTTTAACGGCTTCAATCTCATTGTCGACATCCGAAGGCTTGGTGACATGTATGTAATCAATTCCGAGAGCCTTCGAAATAGCGTTAAGGTTATACTCATCGATCTTTGAAACTGCCGGAGCATACGGATAGACCGTGGGATCCTCGATAAGCTTGGGTTCATCTTCATAGTATTCTTTAAGATACATGTTTCCGCCCTGTGTGGTACCGAAGCCCAGCACCGCTCCGCCGTTAATGTATTTCTTAAGATCCGAGAAGTCGCGAAGCTTTTCGTCGTTTGTGATCTCACCGTCGCTGATAAAGAATACGACTATGGCTCCGTCCGCTTTCTGGTAAGCCATATTAAGTTCGGTCAGCATCGTATCATGCGGAACATTTAATGAACTTCCGTGAGCATATATCTCGCCTATAGGATAGATCGAGTTCACAACGTTCTTTATGTGGTCCGTATTGTCGGTAAAAGGGGCAAGCCTGCTTGCGGTGTTATGGAAGGATATCATTCCGAACTTCGCTCCCTCAAGCTCATCCGCTATATGGCAGACAGTTTCTTTTACCCCGGTAAGACGCTCTTCGCTGCCGTTATAATCTTGGGCAACCATGCTTATCGTATCGTCCACCACGAAAAGCACATAGAGATCGCGCTCCTGCTTTCCGACGTTTTCGACTTCACCGGGTATCATTATTCTTAAATTGATCAAAAATATCAGTATGACGATGATTATCTGCCTTATAAACCCCCAGACTCCTTTTCGTTTGAGAAATAACAGTCCGACGCAGATAATTGACATCAGCCATATGGGTAATATTGGATTTATCGTCATATATTAAGCTCCGTTACTCCCTTAAAAGCCTTGCAAACAAAAATACACAAATGACCGAGATAAGCGTTAAGATATACATTCCGCGCGGTCTGTCCAGATCCACATAGTAAGTATCGCCGGGCACAAGGCTCTCGCTGTGGCTTTCGATCCTCTTCACTATCGCGTCAAAGGTTCCGGATTCTTCTTCAAGGAAGAATTCGCCGCCGGTCACTTCCATCGCGTTCTTCATCGCTTTCATGTTGTGACTGGTCATTTCCTTTGTGCCGATACCGTAAACCGTGATACCTCGCTGCTTACATATTTCCGCAGCTGTTTTAAGCGGTACTATCTCTTTACCGTAAGGATCGTTATCGGTTGTAAAGATGACTATCTTCGTCCTGTCTTCATCGACCGACGAGAAATTGTTGACCGTTGCCGCAAGGCCGTCACCTATGAGCGAGCTTCCGCGCTCTTCGTTACCCACAAGGGTACCGTCTGAGATATAGCTTTCCCAGTAATACCAGTCATCGGGGTAAAAGAACGAATTATACATCTTAACCCGGTTCTTCATAGCCTTTTCGATGTTTCCGAGAGTCTCCTGTATATACTCGTAATCATCGGTAAGAGGGGTCAGCAGGACCGGCGAAGTGTTGAAGATCACGATGCCGAAGCGTTCTTTTTCAAGGCTGCCCACCATATCGATGAGCTCACCCATGAGTTTTGCATTAAGCTCATCGACGGAAGTCGATACGTCAAGGCATAAGATAATGTCCCTGCAGTATTTGTCTTCGACTATCTTCTTTCGCTCATAAGGTCTTGCGCACAGGATCGTAGTGCAAAGGATCGACACAATGAGCGAAAGGGCCATTCCCACCGAAAAAGCCTTATATAATTTAATTTTTGCAAGATAATAATCATCTTTATCGAGTACATAGGTGTTGGCAAGCTTTACGCCGTCGGCGTATTTTGTCTGCTTCTTTTTCTTAATGAGCAAAAGAATGCTTATCAAAACAGCTGCGGCAAAACCTATATACAATACAAAGCGATATTTTAATTCCATCTTTCTATTATCCTCTTTGCATTAATTATCGAATCCAAAAGATCGTCGTCCGTTTCGAGCGCAAATTCGGGCTCGTAATAGTTGGCGATGAGCGGAGTGATCACGGGTACATGCATTTCCTTTATCTGTTCGAGCGTACAGTTTGTAACATCCACTCCGGATATTTCCTTAAGAAAACTTCTCACCAAAGCACTCAGTTCCTGATATGCCGGACGGCGTTCGATCTCACCGTTTCTAAAGCGTGCCTCAAGTGCGGTGAGTAACCCGAGGTATTTGTTTTTAAGTGCCGACCTTTCCTGCATCGTATAGAACTTTCGCTCGACAGGCTTTTCAACAGTCTGTACAGGCTTTGTCTTCTTTCTGTAATAACCCGCCAAGATGATTATCCCGAGTACCGTAAGCAGAATAAGCACTACGATAATGGGCCATATATGATACATAAAAGGTTCCTGAACATTTATAACCGAATCCAATTACTGCTTTCCTCCGCCTCTGTGAGAACTTAAAAGTGTCATGAGCTCGCGCTCGATCTCGTTAAAATCGTCTATCGTTACATAAGGGATGCCGAACTTCTTAAGCTTTTCATGCATGGCATTCATGGCATTTAACTTGTTTTCTTTTGCCTTTGCCACAAGTTTTTTATCTTTTAAGAAGAAATCGGGCATATATGTTCCTTCACCGATATTGTACATTTTGTTGTAGGCAATATCGGCATCGCTTACGTTTACCACCAGAACATCGTGTGCGACCAGAAGTCTTTTGATATTGACGTCCGATATCCTTAAAACGCCTTCAAGGTCGGTCACTATGATAAGGATGGTCTTGCGCCTGAAATTTCTTACTATATAGTCGAGGGTGTTGTTGATATCGGAGTTATTTCCGGGCACAACCTCGTTATGATAGTTTTCGAGTATGGTCTCTATGTTTCCGAGCCCTGTTTTAAGCGGGAAATGATTGATAGAGTTGAAGGTTCCGTATATGGCGCCCACAAAATCACCGTTCTTATCGACATAGAAAGCAAGCGTGCCCGCACTCATGATGGCAAGCTCACGCTTTTCCTCAAGTCTTTCCGAGTCACCCAGCATTCTGGCATTCGTATCAAGCACAAACATAACGTTGTGCTTTTTCTCGGCAACATATTCTCTTACGTAAAGCTTTCGGTTTCTGGCACTGGCTTTCCAGTCCATGTCTTTTATCTCATCGCCGGGCACGTACTCTCTCAATTCGTCGAAGTTCATGCTTCGGCCTTTAAATACCGACTTATATGAACCGTCTAAAACATTGGCCGTGGCTTTACGTGAATAAATGATCTGATATCGTTTGAGATTCGCCTGGATACGCGATATATATCTCATTCTCATGGTGTTCTTACAGCTCCTATGATAGCGTCGATGATAGTTTCTTCCTGAACTCCGTCGGCTACAGCGGCAAAATTGAGCATTATCCTGTGACGGAGTACTTCATAACGCATAGCACGCACATCATCGGGTGTTACATAGTTACGTCCGTTCAAAAGTGCGATCGACTTTGAAACTGCCATAAATGTGATCGCTGCACGGGTACTTGCTCCCATTGTCACATACTGTGAAAGATTGGGATGGATGAGCTGCTTTGTGTTACGCGAAGCCTGTACGATGTCAACGATATACTGCTTTACCGCAGGATCCAAATATACTTTCCTTGAAGCTTCCTGGAGGAAAAGGATGTCGTTTAAGTCGCAGACCGCTTCTCTCTTTGAGAATACGTCGGCCTCTATCCTGTTTAATATCTCAACTTCCGAAGCCGGATCGGGATAGTTTAACTCTACCTTTAATAAGAATCTGTCCATCTGCGCTTCGGCAAGTTCGTATGTACCTTCCTGCTCGATGGGGTTCTGGGTTGCGATCACCACGAAAACATCGGGCATCTTATAGATCTCGCCGCCGATCGTAACCTCATGCTCGGCCATTGCCTCAAGCATGGCACTCTGTGTCTTTGCGGAAGATCTGTTGATCTCGTCAAGGAGCACAAAGTTTGCAAAAACGGGACCGATCTTTGTCTCGAAACTGTTGGTGGCCATATTGAATATCTGTGTACCGACGATATCACTCGGGATAAGGTCGGGCGTACACTGGATACGTGAAAACGAACCGTGTACGGCATCGGTCATGACCTTTGCGGCCGTTGTCTTAGCAAGACCGGGAACGGATTCAAGCAGGATGTGTCCGTTATTCATCATTGCGACCAGGATAGCCGCACCCAAAAACGGCTGGCCCACAACCTTGCTGTTATAGTAGTTAAGGATCTTATCCGATATATCCTTGGCTCTTTTAAGTTCTTCATCGGTAATCGTTGATTTTACTATCACTTTAAAAACCTCCTGTTTTTTGTGAGCCACGACAGTGGCTTGCCTGCTTGCCGCCGCGCGCGATAGCGCCTTTAATCGGCGGCAAGCCTTAAGCACTCAATAATTATGATATTTCAATAACCTTAAGTATTCCTGAACCAACTTTGAATTTTACATTATATTTATCAAACGAAACCCCGTACACTCTTTCCGGATCGTCATGGTAACGAGGCCTCGGATCCTGTCTTAAGATATCTAGAAGGGTTTCTCTTTTTTTCTCGTCAAATTTATACAATAATTTGGTGTCACATTCAACCACCAAAGACTCTTTTAAGCAGTCTCCGCCAAAGCCGTCGGTCGCATCCGGATGTGAATCGGCATACGAAAGATAAGGTTTGATGTCATATATTGGTGTATTATCTCTCATATCGACGCCGCTGACAACCAAAACTTTTCCCTCGGGCGTATCCTCGATCCCTTCAAGCTTTACCGAAGAAAGTCCGATCGGATTAGGCCGATAAGGCGATCTTGAAGCAAATACTCCGACCGTTTCGTTTCCGCCGAGCCTCGGCGGTCTCACCGTAGCATTAAATTCTTTTCTGTGCGTATCTTCAAATTTCCACAATATCCAGAGATGCGAAAAGCCGCTGATGCCTTTAATGGCATCAGGGCTTCTGAATTCGGGTTCGAAAACAATACGTCCGACAGCGCTTTTTACAAGGCCGCTCTGTCTCGGTATTCCGAACTTCTCCGGAAAATCCGTCCGTATGTGTGCAATGATCTTTAAAGTATCCATAATCTTAATGATGAAATAATCTTATACCTGTAAACGCCATTACCATATTATAATGGTCGGCACACTCGATTACAAGGTCGTCCCTTACGGAGCCGCCGGGTTCGGCAATGTATTTTACACCGCTCTTAAACGCTCTTTCGATATTGTCGGAGAACGGGAAGAACGCATCGGAACCGAGTGTCACATCCGTGTTCTTTGAAAGCCATTCCTTCTTGGCCTCACGGGTAAATACCTCGGGCTTTGTCTTAAATCTCTTCTGCCATTCGCCTTCTCTTAATACATCTTCATACTCGTCGCCCATATATACGTCGATCGCATTGTCTCTGTCGGCACGGCCGAGTCCGTCGATAAAATCAAGACCCATGACCTGGGGGCTCTGACGTAAAAACCAGTTATCCGCCTTCTGGCCCGCAAGACGTGTGCAGTGGATCCTTGACTGCTGTCCCGCACCGATACCGATGGCCTGTCCGCCCTTAACATAGCATACGGAGTTTGACTGCGTATACTTTAATGTGATCATGGCGATCTTCATGTCGATGAGCGCACTTTCCGGAATATCTTTGTTCTTTGTAACTATATTCGCAAAAAGATCTTTGTTTATATCAAGTTCGTTTCTGCCCTGCTCGAAAGTAACACCGTAAACCTGCTTTCTTTCGATCTCGGCGGGTACGTATGAAGGATCTATCTGAATAACATTATAATTTCCGTTCTTCTTGGCTTTTAATATCGAAAGCGCTTCATCGGTATAACCGGGTGCGATAACACCGTCCGAAACTTCTCTTTTTATAAGCTTTGCGGTATCGGCATCGCAGACATCCGAAAGCGCGATAAAGTCTCCGAAAGAAGACATTCTGTCCGCACCTCTTGCTCTTGCGTAAGCCGATGCAAGAGGGCTTAATTCACCAAGATCGTCCACCCAGTAGATCTTTGCAAGTGTATCGTCAAGCGGAAGACCGACTGCCGCACCCGCGGGAGAAACATGCTTAAAACTTGTTGCTGCGGGAAGACCCGTTGCTTCTTTTAACTCTTTTACAAGCTGCCAGCCGTTAAATGCATCAAGGAAATTGATATATCCGGGGCGTCCGTTTAAAACGGCAACGGGGAGGTCGCTTCCGTCCTCCATAAATATTCTTGAAGGCTTCTGATTGGGGTTACATCCGTATTTTAACTGAATCTCGTTCATCATTTACTCCTTATGTATTCGGTTCTTTATTTATTCTTGTTGTATATTCTCTGTTCCCATTTTCCGGTCTCAAGATCTGTATATCTTACAAACAAAGAAACCTTGTTATCGAAGTTTAAGTTCTCCCATAACATATCACCGAACTCGTCGATGTTACCGCTCAACTTAACTACTTCGGGCTCGCCTTCGAAACTCGGAAGCGGGTTATCGTCCTTCATGTACGTATGGATAAAACGTCCTTCTCCGATCTTTGGATTATCGTAGAAGAAGTTGTAACGGTTGCAGCAGCTTCCGTCACCGTTGTTGCTTTTTAAAATGTTCATTTCGTATGTAAACGTATCGTCCTTGAAATTAAGGATACCCGAGATCCTGGGTGTGAAGTTGGGTTCATCGGGCTCATACTTTCTGCTTCTTAAAGATGCTTCAAAGCTCTTGCCGGCTCTTAAACCGTCATATATGGTATCGGTCTGGTCGCCGTTTGTGACTCTCGTATGCTCGCCGAACACTCTTACCGGCGCATAGATTATAAGCGAGGGATCGGAAAGTTTTGCGGGGTCGAAAGCTTCGGTCCTGATGCCTTCGCCGTCTTCCACAAATACGCGGTTTCTTGAGTTAACGCTCCTGCCCATGATGAAATAAGCGATAACGGCATTCTTTCCGTCCTCGGAACGTCCTATAACAATACCGCGTCCCGGATAAGCGTTTGAAATAAGCAGATTCTTAAGTTCGTACGTTTTCATGGCTGTTCTCCTTAAATGTTTAAAAAAAGCCGACGCAGGGCTATCCTCATCGGCGCCCAGACGGTCGGCTTTGATCATCTATACTTCCTGTGGTCGATTCCACATAATCCGTCAGTCATATAGACTCGTTACGTTAATAGAATATCGGCAAAAGAACAAAGTGTCAATTGTGATATTTACACATATTTTCCATTTATTTTTTAAGTTTCTTTAATATCTCTTCCTTAAGATCCCTGGTCTTGTCCTTTATACGGGGAGTAGCGGAAGGTGATGCAAGGATCTTGGCTATAAGCTTTGAAGCCACATCATAATGAGCAGTCATATCCGCAAGGTTGGCCATAAGATAATCAACGGTACTCTCGTCCATTCCGCACATGGGGAAACCTTCGGTCTGGACAGCCTGTGAAAATCCTTCATAGGCATTCTTGGTAAACTCAAACTCGGTGGCCTTGATCTTTGCGTATTCGGGATCGGATTCACCCACTTCTTCGGCCTTTCCTCTGTACATCCACGAAGACTTAAGACAGATATAGGCCTTTTCACTGGCCTTGGCACCCTTTACGACTGCGTTTAAAAGCGCCATTTTGTAATATTCTATTGCTTCATCGTAAGAATATTCTTCCGGTGCACCGGGACGCATCTTGAAGTTGGTACAGATCTTTTCCCGTATCCTCTTCTTCTGAAGATCCAAAACATTCGGGAAGTATCTTGAAAGAGCGGTATATCCGCACATAGGGCACATGATCACATCATATTTCGATATATCGATATGCTCGTGACGCGGTCTTAAGTCCTTATCGGTAGATACAAGCTTTGCGGAAGATGCCTTTACCGCACGATATTTAAACTTTGATTCACATACCGGACACTCGATCGTCCTGTCCAAAAGAAAGTCCTTCTCGGTTATGACAGGTGCCTTTTCGGCGTCTTTCTTTTCTTCTTTTTTCTCTTCTTCAAACAGGCTCACGCCTTCAAGTCCGCTGAATCCGAACGATTCAAGACCGGACAGTAAACCGTCTGCCATAAAGGCCTCCTCAAAAAATATTTACCCTATGTATTTGGCCACAAAATCTTCTCTTGTCATAGGCCTGTCGAAATAAAAACCTTGTACCATCTTAACCTTCATGCCGTTAAGAGCCGCAAACTGCTCTTTGGTCTCGATACCTTCGACACAGATGTTAACACCGATCGTCTCGGCGAGTTCCGCTACCATCTTGATAAATGACTGCGAATAAGCATCATCGGCAAGATCTCTTACGAAGCTTTGATCGACTTTTATAACATCAAACGGGATCTCACGTATATGATTAAGCGAACTGTAACCCGTTCCGAAATCATCAAGAGCTATCTTAACCCCAAGGGTCTTGATGTTGGAAAGGATCTTTTTCATCCTCTCCATATCGTTGATGGCAAGACTCTCCGTAACCTCAAGGGTGAGGTTATGAGGATTGACTCCCGTCTCTTCGATCGTCTCCTTAACTATATCAACAATATCGGTCTGTAGCAACTGTACAACCGATAAATTAACATTTACTTTAAAATTTTCATGTCCGTGTTCGTTCCAGTACTTAACTTCACGACATGCTTCTTTTAAAACATTGTTGCCTATCGGATTTATGAGCCCAAGGTACTCGGCAAGCGGGATAAAGTCACTCGGCGAGATAAACCCAAGCTCCGCGGAATTCCATCTTATGAGGGCCTCCGCTCCTATACATGGATTTCCTTTCTGCTTGATATCCACTATAGGCTGATAATATACCTGAAACTCCTTAAACTCGTTGGTAATGGCGTCACGCATGTTCTTTTCCATGTCAAGACGTTTGTTCGACGAGATAACGATCTTGTCGGAATACTTGGCAATACGGTTTTTGCCTTCCTTCTTGGCCTCAAACATGGCAACGTCAGCCTTTTTGATAAGATCCTGAACACTTTCGCCGGCTTCGGGGAACTCCACTATACCCATACTCATGGTACAGTAATAATCGGCATCCTTTAAATACCATGGCTTGCTGAAGATATCCCTGATCCTTTCAACTATTCTTTCAAAGTTTTTATAAGCCTCCGGAGGGATGATTATGACAAATTCATCGCCGCCCATTCTGTAACAGGTATTCTGTATACCGTCGATACGCTGGAGTGAATGCGAGATCGCCTTTAAAAGAACATCGCCGTACTGATGGCCCAGACCGTCATTAATATGCTTAAAGTCATCAAGGTCGAGATACAAAAGCGCACCGGTCATGCCGTTTTGCTTGGACGAATCGATGTGCATCGCAAGATCTCTTTCGCAGCACATACGGTTATAAAGACCGGTAAGGAAGTCTGTGCAGGCCTGCTGCTCGATACGTCTTTGATATGTCTTTTTATCCGTGACATCATATGCGGCGCAGAGCGAAACCTTGCGGCCGTCCACCCAGTTGATGTAGGTGTAATGAAGATCATACCAGCGGTTTCTGTCTATATGATGGATCTCGTATATACCGCTTCCGCGATTGACCGGAATGGCACTGTCAAAAAGCTTATCGAGAGTACCTGTCTGAAGTTCCGTCGCAAAAGTGCTCTTTAATATCCTGTTCATAAAAAGCGGTTTGCCCGATTCAACATCCCTTACATAGATCGCACTTCCGACATTATCAAGCACTGCTTCAAGCGATGCGTAAGAGCCTGCAAGCGAATTCTTCTGAATACGCTTTGTGACCACCGAATGAAGCACATGTGATGCATCATACAAAAATTTAACTTCTTCGACCTTCCATATCTTTGAAGGTTTTGTATCCATAAAACATGCGTACATGCCGTATCCGTTGCTTACATGAATAGGCAGTACCACCAAAGCCTTTACGGCAAGAAAGGCCATATCCTTTGATATCTGGGGAGGGATCTCGGAATCCGAAGAAACCACGAGCGGTTTATCTCCGTGCACAAAAGAAAAGATCTTTCTGTCCCTGAACTGATCGAACAGCGAGATAACGCCGTGATTATTCCATTCGGCTGCGACATCCATTGTATCTCTGTTGGGTCTTGTGCGGATGACCATAGCCGAAGATATGTCAAGATATTCACCGATGAGTTCCATGCATTCGCGCATAACGGCTTCGATTGCGTCATCGTTGTCGAGAAGCTGCACAACCTCGGAAATGGCTTCGGCATGCTTTAAAGAAGCCTTCATCTCTTCTTCCGAGAATTTGCTCCTTCTGCTCTCCGCTTCCGCATTAAAAAGAGAAACTTTATTAAATAAAATAAGCTGGGTTACATCTCTGATAATATCTATGGCATCGACAAACCGGTCCAGTGTTGTCGTGAAAGAAAATTCCGAAGTGTTGAGTGCTCCGGGAAAATTTAATTCTTCATCTTTAAGCACACCAAGGATCACCCACGTAAATAAGGGCGAATCATCTACACGAAATGACACACCTGCTGCGCGAACGTTGGGAATAACAGTTTCCTCAATGGCCTGAACTTCCAAATCCGAATCTGATACTCTGTGATACAGTTCATCCAGAGCATCACGGCCGATCATATCAAGAAGCCTGCTGCTCTCGGTAGGGTCTCCGGTAACATCGATAGTTACCTCCCCGTCATGGTCAAGCCCATACATGTATACTCCCGCTACGTTACTGAAGCGGGAACCCAGACGCTGGGCAATAACCAAATCAAGCATATTCTTTTCCACTTGTAATATACCCATCCCTGAACATAGTTTTCCAAATATGCATCCCGAGAATCAGTTTACCATAATATATTGCTCATTTGCAAGATTTTTACAAAAAATACAGGGTCATTTTGCACGTTTTTCCGATATTTATCACGGTTTTTGAGACTATCGTACTAATTTTCAAAGCGCTTCGATCCCACATGGAACCGAAGCGCTTATGTAAACAAATTTAATTGACTCCCGATGAATAGTTCGGAGCTTCTTTTGTAATGTGAATATCATGGGGATGAGATTCTTTTAAGGATGCTGCCGAGATCTTTACAAATCTGCCGTTTTCCTTAAGCTCGTCGATGGTAGCACATCCACAGTAGCCCATACCGGATCGAAGGCCGCCTATAAGCTGGTAGATCGTATCTTCAACCGATCCTTTATAAGCCACTCTTCCCTCGACGCCTTCGGGAACAAGCTTCTTGGCATTTGTCTGGAAATATCTGTCCTTACTGCCGGCCTCCATAGCGGAAATGGAACCCATGCCGCGATAAACCTTATATTTACGGCCCTGGAAAAGTTCAAATTCACCGGGTGCCTCGTCGCATCCCGCAAACATTGAACCCATCATGCAGACGCTTCCGCCTGCGGCAATTGCTTTTGTGATGTCGCCCGAATACTTAATACCGCCGTCGGCGATGATCGGAATACCGTATTCTTTGGCTACAGCATAACAATCCATAATGGCCGAAACCTGAGGAACACCGATACCTGCAACAACTCGTGTGGTACAGATGGAACCCGGTCCTATACCTACCTTGACCGCATCGGCTCCGGCTTCTATAAGGGCTCTTGTACCTTCTCCCGTTGCAACGTTACCTGCGATAACGGGAAGATCCGGATAATTCTCTTTGATCATCTTAAGGCATCTTATTACGTTGGCCGAGTGACCGTGAGCGGAATCCAAAACCACAACATCGACCTTTGCCTCTACCAAAGCCGCAACTCTGTCAAGACAGTTCGCAGTGATACCGATACCCGCACCGCATATGAGCCTTCCCATCGCATCCTTAGCAGCCAGAGGATATTTGATCGTCTTCTCGATATCCTTGATGGTGATAAGACCTTTCAGATTAAAATCGTCATCGACTATCGGAAGTTTCTCTTTGCGTGCACCCGCAAGTATCTTCTTTGCCTCTTCAAGTGTGATACCTTCTTTTGCCGTGACAAGGCCTTCGCTTGTCATGCGTTCTTTTATTTTCTTGGAGAAATCTGTTTCGAATTTAAGATCTCGATTCGTGATGATACCTACAAGTTTACGGCCTTCCGTAACAGGTACACCCGATATTTTGAATTTGGCCATGAGCTCATCGGCATCAGCCAATGTGTGCTCGGGAGATAACGAAAACGGATCCGTGATGACACCGTTCTCGGAACGTTTAACTTTGTCTACCTCTTCTGCCTGCTGTTCAATAGACATATTCTTGTGGATAATACCGATACCACCCTGTCTCGCCATAGCTATCGCCATGCGATGTTCGGTAACTGTGTCCATGCCTGCGCTCATCATCGGAATGTTAAGCTTAATGGTCTTGGTAAGATTCGTGGTGACATCTACCTGATTGCCAACAACCTCCGAATAGCTGGGAACAAGGAGCACATCGTCAAATGTAATACCTTCGCCGACTATCTGACTCATCTCGTTTCTCCTTTTTATTTTATTGTGTGTTTATGAAAAGATCCGGAAAGGATCTTTGGGTACTTCTTTAAACTTAAAGCGGACCTTACATGTACAATGTCAGATCCGCTGATAAATTTATTGGAGAGTTTAACAAAGTAAAAAGAATATGTCAACACCTATTTTTAATGTTGTTTTTTTCAGTCAATAAAGACTTTTCTGGGGGCTGCGTTTCTGGCAAGCTTGACAAGTTCGGCATTGGGTTCGAATATGACCTTCTGCTCGCCGTTATAGTAGAATAAATACCTCTTCTCGGGCTGTCCTGCCACACCGCTTGAATAGTCGACTTCCTTGAAAGTACGGTTTTTGAAAGAATCAAGATGCCAGCTGTTTAAAGGTGCCATGATCTCGATCTTGTCAAGTTCATAGGTACCGACTTT
>JAGCCY010000281.1 GCA_017651385.1 Lachnospiraceae bacterium | reverse complement strand
TGAGACAAAGCATTGCCACCAATACGCCCACGATCACAAATACATTTTTAAGAAGCGTTACCAGAATGTTCGTAAACATCATGGATATGGCGTTTGTATCATTTGTGACACGCGTCACTAGCTTACCTACGGGTATATCATTTAACTGATCGTGCGAAAGACTTTCAATATGGGTAAACGTATCTTCCCTGATTTCCGAGAGGATCTTCTGACCGGTCTTCTGAAGCACTATTGCCTGAATATAGGTACAGCCTAAAGATACCACAAGTACCCCAAAGTATATGAACACCACGTTAAGAAGCTCTTTCATCTCGAAATTACCCTTAACGAGCTCTTCCGCCTTACCCACCAAAATAGGCGAGTACACGTCATACGCTATCGAAACGAGCATTATAAAAATGACAAATATAAAAGCCTTTATATGCTTTTTGGTATATCCGAGAAGTCTTTTTACGATCTCCGAATCAGCCATATTCCTGTCAAAGCCAATTGCTTCTTTTTTGTCCTTCATAAGGATGAAAGCTGTAACAAATATGACTGTCATGACAAGTATCATAGCACCGGTTACGATAAGGGGATAAAATTCATTCATCATACTTCACCCCTTTCTTCGTCTTCAAGCGCCTGAAGACGAACCGTTTCGGCATACTTTTCACACCTTTTTAACAGCTCTTCGTGCGTTCCGAAATCAAGAACCTTACCATCATCGATAAACAGTACCCTGTCCATCTTTTCAACGGTCGATATCCTGTGAGCAACAAGAAGTGTTGTTTTGCCTTTTCGTATTTTCTTCAAACTGTCGATTATACGTTTTTCGGTCTTTGTGTCCACAGCCGATACGGAATCGTCCATTATAAGGATCTCCGCATCTTTCATAAGAGCTCTTGCTATGGATATCCTCTGCTTCTGACCTCCCGAAACGGTAACGCCGCGTTCGCCCAGAACAGTATCAAACTTATCCGGAAATTCCATTATATTTTCATATATATCCGCATATTTTGATACCTCTTCAATGCGCTCTTTTGATATCTGTCCTTCTTCCGCAAAGGTAATGTTGTCAGCTATGGATTCACTGAAAAGAAAATTATCCTGCGGAACGTATGCTATATGTTTTCTTAAGTCCTTGATCGAAATATCGTTAACATCGTTTCCGTCTATAAAAAGCGTATTGTCGGGAACATTGTATGTACGTGTTATAAGATCCGAGATCGTGGTCTTACCCGAACCGGTCGGACCTATTATTCCTATGTTTTCGCCTGCCTTTATGTGAAAAGAAACATCGTGAAGCGCTTCGAGCGGTGCATGAGGATGCGTAAAGTTTAAATGTTTAAACTCTATTTCGCCCCTTACACTGTCGATATGCTTTACTCCGTCTTTATCCTTTACATCTATATCCGCATCCAGAAGTTCGGATATCCTGTTAAGCGATGCTTTTGCCCTTGATGTCATCTCGATCAGGATCGCAACGGCTTCAATGGGCCATACTATTGCGGTAAAATAGCCGATAAATTCAACCATTTCACCGGCATTGAACACACCCTTGTGTACAAGATATCCGCCATAACCCAATATCACGCATACAACGGATTCCACAAACAGTACCACAAATATGTTTAAAAGGGTGGAAAGCTTTGTGTATGCCACATTGACTTTTTCGTTCTCTTTGTTGAGTTTCTTAAAAGCAAGAAGCTCCTTTCCTTCTTTTGCAAACGCTTTTATTACGGCTATCCCGGAAAAACTTTCCTGGGAAAAATCCGAAAGGAGCGAGAATTTTTCCTGTCTTTCGTCCCACTTTTGGGTCATATACTTTCCTATCGTTCTGCCCGAAAAGAAAAGAAAGATCATCGGAAGGACAGCAAAAAGTGTAAGCTTTGGGTTCATGGCGATCATCTTATAAAGAGCCAGTCCGCCCAGGAAAAGTGCGTCGCAAAAGCTTAAGACACCGTTTCCGTAACAATCCTGAACGGTCTCAAGATCGTTTGTAAAAAGACTCATAAGGTCGCCTACCTTGTTGATCTGGTAATAGGACTGCGAAAGCTCTTTTGAACGGTCAAACATTTCCTGCCTTAGATCCCGTTCGACCCTTACCGCCGCACCGAAAAAGCACACTCTCCATGCAAAACGTCCGCTTACCATCATAAAGACCACGATTATCAGCGGTCTGCAAATATTTGTAAGCAGAAAATCCATATCAAAGGCATAAACGGTTCCGGAAAGATCAACCTTTCCGGTATTCATGCCGTTGACGATCAGTCTGTAAAATTCCGGAACTTTAAGCTGGCCCACATCCACAACGACGAGGGCCAGTATGCCTATTAAAAGCATCCATCCGTACTTTATGTAATATTTGTTGATATGTTTTCCGAAAACCAAGATCTCACCTACGTAAAAGAAGCTTCCGAAGAAGCTTCTTTTGCTCATTCTATGTATTACTGTTTATTTTCTTTTAAGTTCCAAAGTATTGGGCATATTATAATCCATGAAGAGATAGATATCTTCGGGATCTTCCATCGTAAATGTAACGGTATCCGATTTGCCCTCTACATTGATGGGGCCGTCGCCGTCGATGAAAAGAACCTTGCCGTCGAATTCGTAGTCATATTCCTCAATAAAATCATCGGGATCAAATTCGGAACCGAGCAGTTCGTCCACATATTCCGCCACATCCGAATAGCCCATGTATGATACGAGTTCATCGGCTTCTTCCTTTGAATAGCCTTCGTCTTCAAGAAGCTCATACATATATGTGACCATGGGTGCTTTCATGGATTCTACCAGTAAATCCGAGTTTACGGTCATAGTACCCGAACCGCTTGGTTCAAATGAAAGAACGAACTCCATCATGATGGGATCTTCGAATTCCACTCCCATCTCATCGCTTAATACATCTGTCACATCAATACTTCCGGTCCATTCACCGGTAAGATCGACAGTCATATTCTCTTCACAGACAGCCATCTTTGAAAGCGCATTGTTGTAATTCTGATAATCATCGAAGATTACCTGTGAATAATAATCATAAGCGGTCTCATAATCTTCCGAAGCAAATGACTTTTCTGCCTGAGCATATGCTTCCTTTGAAGCCTTGACATTTGAAGCTGTAGTGATGCCGCTCTTGTATACGGTACTTGAGCTCAATACTCCCTGAAGTTCGGTAGCAAGCTTGTTAAACTCTTCGATCGTCTTATCGCCGTTCTGATACTCGATAAGTGTATTGTTGAATATCACTTCCATAGCATCAAAAACAAGTTTCTTGTCGTCTTCCGAAAGCTTATCGTAATACTTGCCTACGGTTAAATAATCCTCTGCGACAATGGCTTTTGAAACCTTCTGTGCGGGAGAGTTAAGATACCATACAACACCGCCGACTGCGCCTAAGATCAATACACCGACGATCACAAGGATGATGATAAGAGGAGCCTTGCTCTTCTTTTTGGGTGCCTGTGCGGGCTGCTGACCGTAAGGTGCCTGTGCAAACTGCTGCTGACCGTAAGGTGCCTGCTGTGCGGGCTGCTGTATATAAGGATTGGGCTGTACCGGCTGCTGAACCTGCTGCTGTACATATGGATTCTGCTGAACAGACTGCTGGAAAGCATTGGGCTGTGCTGCAGGCTGAGGCTGCGGCGCAGGAGCCGGAGCAGGCTGAGGTGCAGGTGCGGGTACGGGCTGGGGTTCGGGAACCGGTGCAGGTGCAGGTGCAGGCTGGGGTTCGGGAACCGGTGCAGGTGCAGGTGCAGGCTG
>JAGCCY010000280.1 GCA_017651385.1 Lachnospiraceae bacterium | reverse complement strand
GCCACAAGCTTGTGCATACCGTATGTACAATAAACGGGGTATGCCGTATCGATGGATTTTCCGTCTACGCTGACTTTTGCATCTTCCGGTGTAAGCTTAAGACTTACAGCCTGTTTTTTGACTTCCGCTATTTCCACATCCGAAAGATCGAGCACTGTCTCTTCGTTCTTTAAGACCGTGACCGTTCTTAAAACTTCGGTCCCTTTATTCGTTATCCTGATCTTATACTCACCGGCGGGCACCAGAACAAGCATCTTTTCGCCTATCTGGTAAATGAGGTTTCCACCTATCTCCATATATCCGCCCACAAAGTAATCTGCATTGTCGAGCACTATATAACCATGCCCGTTATCCACAACTATTGAATAGATCGTGTTTCCGACCCCTCTTAAAGTGATAGAATCCATGGGGTTTAGCTCGGAAATATCTATTCTCTTTCCGTCCGACGACACAAAAGTATCTTTGGAAACTCTGTAGGTATCGCCTTTATAAGAAAAAGTCTTAGCCCAAGTATTTACTTCAAAATCGGATATGTCGGACTCGGTAAAGGTGCCCGTAGATTCACACATTCCGGCAAGCGTCTTACGACTCTTTAAAAACCATACATCCACCATATCGCCTACCGATAACTGGGATAATGCTATGGAAGTACCATGCTTGTCGGCATATCTGGTCGCGCCGGAATAGCTTAATGTATAGAATTTTGCAAGATTGTAATTATATAAAGTAACCGTTGACTTACTTTTGTTGATACCGGCTAAAACCGCTGTGTCAAATGAATCGAAACTGTCAAAAGAAGCATTAAGATATTCCGTCCCGTCATCGTAATCCTTATGGGACGGCGTAAGATAAAGAGATGCATCACTGCACCCCGAAAGCACAAAAGCGGCAAGTAACAGCCATATGATTGTCTTTTGTCCCCTTTTTTTCATATCTTCCTCTTAAAGTAGCTTTAAAAGTTTTTCTTTATCGTTAAGTGAAGGATCGTCGATCACCTTTTCAAGAAGCTCCGAAAGCTTTTTACCGATCTCGGGTCCCGGCTTATAACCTGCATCTATAAGGTCTTTTCCTGTTACGGCAAGCGTTTTTAGAGAAACACACTCCTTCTTTGCCATAACTTCTTCATATGCCGCCTTAAGTCTGTCGAGATGCTTAAGCTTTTTTTCACGGTCATACATACTCTGACTTAACGTATCCGCATAATTCAACTCGAATATATCGGGAAAACACTCTTCACCGATGCGGTTTATATATCTTCTTATATGAGCTGCATTCGCGCCGATCGTCCAGTCATGCGCTCCGACCAGTGCACAGACCTTTTCCTTTGTGTCATTATCAAACTTAAGTCTGTCAAAAAACTTTTTGCTGATCATAACACCTTTGTCCGGATGATCATAGAAATGGTCTATACCCTGTGCATCCGTAGTCCTTGTATCCGGCTTTGCAACATCATGCAACAATGCCGCAAGGCGCATAACCCTGTCCGGACGGACTTTTTTGATAACTTCGACAGTGTGCTCTCCTACATTGTAGCAATGATGGGGATTGTTCTGCGGAGTATTTATCATCTTGTCAAATTCGGGAAGAATGACCTTTGTGATACCAAGTTCGTATGCGGTAAGAAGATATTCTGGATGATCGCTTGTAAGTATTTTTACAAGCTCGACCTGTATCCTCTCCGCACTTATTTTTTCAAGAGTATAAGAAAGCTTTTTAATGGCGGATCTTGTGCCGTCATCTATCGAAAAGTTAAGCTGCGCTCCGAATCTTACTGCTCGTAATATCCTTAAGGCATCCTCGTTAAATCTCTCTTCCGGGTTGCCTACACATCGGATGATACCGTTTTTAAGATCATCCCTTCCGCCGTAGAGATCCGTAAGCCCCCTTTTCGGATTATAAGCCATTGCATTTATCGTAAAGTCACGACGCATCAGGTCTTCAGACAGTCTGTCCGTAAAAACAACGCTTTTCGGATGCCTTGAATCCTCGTACTCGCCGTCTATCCTGTATGTCGTGACTTCATACACGGTCCTGTCCATAAGGACCGAAACCGTTCCGTGCTTAATACCCGTATCAAATGTCTTCTTAAATAACTTTTTGGTCTCTTCGGGTCTGGCGGACGTAGTGATATCCCAATCGTTGGGCTCCCTGCCCAAAAGTGAATCCCTTATACATCCGCCGACCGCATAAGCTTCAAAACCTGCTGCCTCAAGAGTATTTATTATTTTTTCAACATTCTCGGGTATTTTTATCTGCATCTGTTATTTAACCAATCTTACGGTTTCGCGGCAGATAGCAAGTTCCTCGTTGGTAGGCACTATCATTGTAACAACCTTTGAACCGGGATCCGAAAGGATCACCGTCTCGCCGCGAAGTTTGTTTTTCTCGGGATCTATATTTGTGCCAAGATATCCTAAATACTCACCTACCATGCCACGCACTAAAGAAGTGTTCTCGCCTACGCCTGCCGTAAATGCGATCACATCCACGCCGTTCATTGCAGCCACATACGAACCTATATATTTTGCAACATGATACGAATAAGTCTCAAGAGCTGTCTTTGCAAGTTCGTTACCTTCATTGTAGGCTTTCTCGATATCACGGAAATCCGATGACACTTTGGAAAGACCGAGCACGCCGGATTTCTTGTTGAGTATCGAAAGCACTTCCTCTGAAGAAACATTTAACTTCTGTGAAAGGAAAGTTACGATGGCGGGATCGATATCGCCCGAACGGGTCCCCATTATAAGACCTTCAAGAGGAGTAAGACCCATTGAAGTATCCACACTCTTTCCGTTCTTAACGGCTGAAATGGATGCACCGTTTCCAAGGTGGCAAACTATGATCTTTAAATCTTTTCTGTCTTTCCCCAAAAACTTTGCGGCTTCATTTGATACATAATCATGGCTTGTGCCGTGGAAACCGTAACGGCGTACCTTGTACTTTTCATAATAATCATAAGGGATACCGTAAAGATATGCTTTCGGAGGCATCG
>JAGCCY010000279.1 GCA_017651385.1 Lachnospiraceae bacterium | reverse complement strand
TTCCCACGGAGGATAAGAATCTCTTCAAATCGGTCTTAAACATGACACAGCTGCTTACAAAGTACGGGGTCGAGGCTCAGAAGATGTATTTTAAGGACAACGGGGAGATCGTTATCTATCACGATGATGTTGTCATCAATTTAGGCACCGATAAGGATATAGACATTAAGATCATGAACCTTCCGGCACTGCTCGATAACCTTGAGGGCATGAAGGGGACCTTAAGAATGGAAAATTACAACGAGAACACAAAGAAAGTGTCCTTCGATCCTGCGGATTAATAAAATGAAAACTGTACTTAAAGAACTGATCTTAAACAAAAAAATATTGATTTTGGGCTTCGGCCGCGAAGGAAGATCCACTCTCAGAGAGATCATGTCTCTGGGAGGTTTTTCGTCTATATCGGTTGCCGATAAAAACAACGTTTCGGACATCGTACCAAATGATATTCCGGTGATCTTCGGGGACACTTACCTTGATATCATCGATGAGTACGATGTTGTGTTTAAAAGTCCCGGAATAGTGCTTAATAGGTCTGCGGATGAGTATAAGGCTCTGATCGTGGGCGAGATGGATGTATTTGTAAAGGCGTACGGTGACAGGATAATAGGCGTTACCGGTACAAAAGGCAAGAGCACCACATCTTCCCTGATCGCCCATATCCTTAAGGAAAACGGTAAAAACGTTCTCTTTGCGGGCAATATCGGTATTCCTGTATTTGATATAGCGGATAAAGTTACAAAGGATTCGGTCATCGTGATCGAAATGTCGTGTCACCAGCTTGAATATATAAGATATTCGCCTCATGTGGCCGTTCTTTTAAATATATACGAGGATCATCTCGATCATTACGGCACGAGAGAGAAGTATGCTCTGGCAAAAAAACACATATACTTAAATCAGGGGAAGGACGACCTTCTTTTTACCACGAAAGAAACGCTTTCCGAATGCGAAAACATTTTGTCAAAAACGATACTTATCGATAAGTCCATGGCTCCTTTTACGGATCTGAAAGAAGCCGGAAGCGTGCTCAAAGGCGAGCACAATATCTTAAATGCGGCTTTCGCATATGAAGTCTCAAAGATGTACGGTATCGGCGAAAACGGATTTTTAAAAGCTTTTTCGACATTCAAAGGGCTTCCGCACAGACTTGAATACATAGGAAGCAAAGACGGCGTCGATTATTATGACGATTCCATCTCCACTACCGTAAAGTCCGCAATAAGTGCGATAGAAAGCATAGAAAACGCCGGAATTATATTGCTTGGCGGAATGGAGAGAAATCTTGATTACGATGAGCTTATAGATTACCTTATAACATCAAAGCTTAACGGGATCGTGTTTATGTACGATTCGGGAAAGCGTATGTATGACTTATACATAAAAGCTATTGCAGGTAAAGCGAAAGCCCCTAAGGCTGTATACGAAAAAGACCTTAAAGATGCCGTATCGTACGCTGTTTTGAATGCCGAAAAAGGGACGGCCGTACTGCTCAGTCCCGCAGCCGCAAGTTACGATCATTTCAAGAACTTTGAGGAGAGGGGAGACGTATACAAAAAACTGGTTTTTTAGAATTTTCCCTTGCGGATTTATCGTTTTGATTATATGATATTGTTTGATGGATTTTGTGTACGAAGGAGAATGTACAATGCTGGAAATTATTTCTAACGATGCCGATTCCACCGCGAAAATAATAGTTGTAGGTGTTGGCGGAGCAGGCAACAACGCAGTTAACCGAATGGTAGACGAAGACATAAGGGGTGTCGAGTTCATCGGTGTAAATACAGATAAACAGGCATTACAACTTTGTAAGGCTCCCAAGCTTATACAGATCGGAGAGAAGCTTACAAAGGGACTTGGAGCAGGAGCTAAGCCCGAGGTTGGCGAAAAGGCAGCCGAGGAAAGCTCGGACGTTCTCGAGGAAGCCATCAAAGGTGCCGACATGGTGTTCATCACATGCGGTATGGGTGGCGGAACCGGAACAGGTGCGGCTCCCGTTATTGCGAAGATGGCAAAGGGTATGGGTATCCTTACGGTCGGTGTTGTTTCAAAGCCTTTCCGTTTTGAAGCCAAGACACGTATGGTCAATGCATTGGGCGGTATAGAAAAGATCAAAGAAAACGTTGATACGCTTATCGTTATTCCCAATGATAAGCTTTTGGACATCATGGACAGACGTACGTCTTTCCCCGATGCGCTCAAGAAGGCTGACGAAGTTTTGCAGCAGGCAGTTTCGGGTATTACGGACCTTATCAATAAGCCCGGTCTTATCAACCTTGACTTTGCCGATGTACAGACAGTCATGAAGGATAAGGGCGTTGCTCATATCGGTATCGGTTCCGGCAAGGGCGATTCCAAGGCTACCGAAGCTATCGAGATGGCAGTCAAGAGTCCGTTGCTTGAGACCACGATCAATGGTGCAAGCCACGTACTTATCAATATTTCCGGTGACATTACTTTGGCAGATGTCAACGATGCTTCCGAATATGTTCGTGAGCTTACGGGTGATGATGTCAATGTCATCATCGGTGCTCTTTACGATACACAGCAGCAGGATTCCTGCATGATAACCGTTATCGCTACGGGGATCACGGACAGCAATCTGCGTCCGCAGGGCTTTACGACCATTAAGCCCATAACGGCATCGCCGCTTACCAAGAACATTACAAACATTCCCAATCTCGGACAGAGAACTCAGCAGTCCCAGACGGCACCCGGCATTTCAAACGTTCCCGACATAAAGAGTAACGTTGCAAGCCATACGCTGGATATTCCGAGCTTTCTTAAGAAGTAAAGGAGAATAA